>CAZTWC010000194.1:0-7163 GCA_964617105.1 uncultured Myxococcia bacterium | reverse complement strand
TTACCTGTTGCGAGGGCTGCGAACTCCAATTTGTTAATAAAGAAGAAACTCTCCCCGCTTTTTTAAGCGCAGTTGATATCGTCCAATTCCGGGAGGCTTCCTCCCAGTGCAGCGATGATTACCAGTTAGCATTTGTGGAAGGCGCGATTACCCGCAATGATGAGATTGAAAGGTTAAAAACAATTCGCCATCAAGCCAAAATTTTGGTGGCCCTGGGAAGTTGCGCCTGTTTTGGTGGCATCAATAAACTTAAAAATACCATGGATCCAGATGTGGTCATGCGGACAGTTTATGGCGATAGCCCAAAAGAGACAGCCCCGGCCAGATCTATAACGGATATTGTCAAAGTAGATATGGAAATACCTGGATGTCCGGTTTCCAAGGCGGAAATTGAGCGTATTGTTCAGTACCTGATTTGGGATATTCCCTACAAATTCCCTGTTTACCCGGTATGTTACGAATGCAAGCAACAGTTTTTAACCTGTGTTTTCGAGAAGGGGCAGTTGTGTCTGGGCTCCATAACCAGAGGCGGATGTAATGCTCCTTGCCCGGGAGGAGGTCTTGGCTGCCTGGGTTGCCGCGGACCAGCAGAGGAGCCAAATTTTGCCGAATTTCTCCAAATTGCCAGTAAAAAAGAATTTTCCCCTGAGGAAATTAAAGACTGCCTGAATTTTTTTGGTGGCTTTGAGGAGGTGAACCTTTAATGAAGGTCGATGTTAATCTAAATATCCGTCCCCTTACTCGAGTTGAAGGCCATGGCGCCATCAACGTTCGGATTGTAAAGGGGAAATTGATTGAAGCCAGTTGGGATATCATTGAAACCCCAAGATTTATCGAAGCCATGCTCAAAGGGCAATATTTTACCAGAGCCGGACTATTAGCATCACGAATTTGTGGTATATGCTCCATAAGTCATTGCCTTTGCAGTATTATGGCCACCGAAAATGCCATGGGGGTGAAAATTTCACCAACGGCCCGAGATATGAGAAACCTGGCCAAGCACGGAGAGACTCTCCAAAGCCATATTCTCCATCTCATCTTCCTGGCTGCTCCCGATTTTGTTCAGGAAACCAGCGTTCTTCCTTTACTTGAGAAACGGCCGGAGGTTGTCGCCCTGGGGGCCCGCCTAAAAGGACTGGGCAATAAAATATGTCAAGTAATAGCCGGCCGAACCACCCATCCGGTAAGTTTCAAAGTGGGTGGCTTAGCCAAAGCGCCGGAGATGGAAGAGATTATTCAATTGCAGTCAGAATTGGTTGCGGCCCGGAAAGATTTAAACACTTTGGCGGAACTTTTTGCCAGTTTTGAGATACCCGATTTTATAAGGGAAACAGAATATATCTCTCTGGACGGGCTGGGTAAATATCCCTTTACAGGTGATGAAATTATCTCTTCCGATGGCGTAAAAAAATCGGCTAACGATTATCAGGCCATGACCAATGAATTCGTGATTGAAAACAACACCTCCAAATGGACCAAACTTTCCAGAGATTCTTATGCTGTTGGTCCTTTGGCCCGGTTCAACAACAACCATGCCAATCTTCATGACCAAGCCCAAAAAATAGCCGCCGCACTAGGTCTAAAGCCTGGATGCCACAATCCTTTTATGAATAATTGCGCCAGGTTGGTCGAGTGTTTTCATGTTGTAGAGGAGATGATTCTTCTTATTGAACAAATCAAGCTGGACGGGTTAAACGAGAACGATTTATCTTTACCTGTTTCTCCCAAATCTGGTGAAGGGGTTGGGGTTGTGGAGGCCCCCAGGGGGATACTGTTTCATCACTATAGTTATGATGATAAAGGCCGAATTTTAAAAGCCAATTGCGTTGTTCCCACCACCCAAAACAACGCCAATATTCACTATGATCTGCAAACTCTGGTAAAAGAAAAAGCCTTGAACGGAATGATCGACACAGAAATTGAACAGATCTGTTCCATGCTGGTGCGCTCTTATGACCCCTGCATCTCTTGCTCGGTTCATTAATTAATGCAATTTGTTGTCACTCTAGCCATTTTCGGTAGATCTTTTTAATACGGCCTCTCTTTTTCATCTTTTTTAGAGCGGCATTGTATTTTTTTACCAGTTCAACATTTTTACCTTTGCGGACAATAGAGGCAAAGGGTACGGTTTTTAAAGCTTTGGGAACCACTCTTACCTGCTTGAGAAAGCCCCGTTTTTTTAACCAATACAGCCCTTTTATCTTGTCCAGAATTGCGGCTTGAACCTGGCCATTTATCAACTTTTGTAAGGTGTCGTCAAAAGATTTGGTCTGCACTATCTTTATTTTGCGATATTGGCGTAAAAGTTCAAGGTCATTGCTGCCAGCGGCAACAGCCACCTTTTTTCCGTATAAATCCTCTAACCCTTTAGTTTTTGTATCAGAGGACGGGGCAAACAACACCACTTGGAAATCACCGTAAGAATCGGTATATTGGTAGATTTTTTTGCGGTCAGAGGTGATGGAGGCGCACAATACCAGATCTAACCTTCCCGCTTTTAATTGAAACAGCACTTTTTTCCAGGGGCCAGGCTTATAAACCGGATTTATCCCCATATGTTTGGCTATCTCGTCCATGATATCGATATCAAAACCAATCGATTTACTCTTTATAGTGCTATGATAGGGTAAAAAATCATTTCCAAAACCAACCAGAATCTCCCTCTTTTTCCCCTTCCCTTCAGCCTTGTCTTTACCGGCTAAAACATCATCTGGCAAAAAGGAAAAGACTAAAAAGATTAAACCCAACATTACTAGTCTATTCATTTGGTTTTCCTTTCTATTTAGTTACCGTCCGAGAATTCACTTCGTCGCGAGAATTTGGATGCGCTCGGATAACAAGGCGCAGGTTCTGAAATCGCCACAGGCGTAGTTTTAACTACGTCGAGGACGATTTTAGGTTCTGCAACACAGTTAGCCGAGATGCAGCCGAATTCGTAGCAGAAGGGGGTTTTCGGACGGTAACTATTTAGGGTAATCATGTGACATCTACATAAGTCTCGATTCGGTTGATAACATCTTGAGCAGCATTGACATTGTCGATTTTCAGTTTAATGGCCTTTTGTTCACAATGTTTGGCGCAACGTCCACAAATACGGCAACGGGCACCAATAACTGCCCGGTCGTCAACTATGTTGATTGCATCGATATAGCATTTTGACAGGCAGGTTCCACAGGCAGTACATTTATCAGTAACTTCTATCGAAAGTCCCTCTACCGTTGGATTAATATTTTCCAGTGCTTCCAGGGTGATATCCTGGGTAAACCGGGCTATACAGCAGCATTCGCAGCAAAAACAAACCGTCATCAATTTTCCCCTATCGGGGATCATAAAAATATCATTATCTATACGGGCTTTGCCGGTAAGAGGAATAAGCCCGGAGTCAATCGCTTTTTTAACATGCTCTTTAGCCTCTTCTATACCTACTTCGCGCCGTGATATTTTGGGTATCAATAAAGCTGACTCTCCCATCATCAGGCAGCCCAGGTTATGGTTGTACTGGTTACATCCCATAGCCTTTCGGCAGCCGCAAAAATTGACGATAACCCGGTGGCTGGCTTTTTCTATAAAATGATCCAGAACTTTGGATGGCAAAGCGATATCAGTGGTTTTTATCGGCAGGTTTACTTCTATTGTTTTATTGGTTGGCAGCCAGGACATAGTGCTTTTTTCCGCTTTGAACTGAGGTAAAAAGCGGTTGATAATTTTGAAATTCTCCAGTTTAAAGAAATACCGGTATGACTCAAATACCCTTTTTGCTCCAGTTGCGCTTACCGCTCTTTCGGTAAAATATTTTTCTCTAAGCCAGGTAAGAACACGATCCTCAAACAGGGAGACCACTTTGTCGGTTAATATTTTTTTTATCGATTCCATAGTTTTTAGGAAAAATTGTAGTGTTTTCTGACCGCTTTGGTTATCTCCCAGTGGCATGACAGTCCCTGGGGAAAAGTAACAAAATCACCTTTTTGAAAGGTTACACTATGGCCATCTTTGGTTTTGACCGTGACTTCACCTTCCAGCAGGAAACACTCTTCAGTGGTGTCGTAATGCCAATCAAAAGAGGAGACCTCTTTTTCCCAAATAGGCCATGAAAATACCTGTTTTTGGTTTAGTTGATGTTTATCAAATTTATCGATTTTAATCTCCATGTTTTTTCTCCTAAAAAATTACGCACTACTATTAACTTTGTATACAATACTATTTTTTATCCTCCAGGTGAAGGGATAAAAAATTTCTTATCCTCTTCCAATAGCGGCTGTCGATTGACAGGTGATGGCCTGCTGTTTCTTCCTCATAATAGGTGGAATTTTTAGCCAGGTTGTGTAATTGGCGGCTGTGAGAAACCGGGATAGTGAGATCATTAGTGCCATGCATAATAAGAACCGGTGTGTTGAGGTTTGATAACACCTGATCATTGGCAAATGGATGGCGGAGCAAAAAAGGGAAAGCCAGATGCCTGATGGTCATGCGGGAGGCGTTGATAAAGGTGGACTGCAGGATCAGGGCTGCAGGCTCCACCCTGGCCGCCAGTTGGCAGGCTACACCGCCGCCAATAGAAAATCCATGATACACGATCTTTTGGGGATCGATATCAGATCGGCTGACTAACCACTGGCGAAACTTAATCATATCATTGATAATTCCAATTTGTCCCGGATTTCCCTGTGAACGCCCATAACCTCGGTATTCGGGCAGGAGCACCGAAAACCCCCAGTGTCTATACTGATGCAGCCGCCCAGGCCAATAATCTATTGATCTACCGTTTCCATGTAAGAAGATAACCGCAGGATTAGGTTTATCAGGAAAGTTACTTCTCAAACTGGGCATAAACCAGGCCTCTACTGAGTCACCATTTTCGGTTTTAATCCAGATGCGTTCAAAAGATTTTTCCAAAGATATTGGACTGGCCAGGTCTGTTGGTTTCTCTGAATAATGTCCGGGAAAGATAATATATTCCTGAAAAAAATAGAACAGCAGGTTCCAAAATAAAAAACTCAACAGAACGATCTTGAGCAATAAATATAGTAGTCTTTTAAATGTCATGGTTCTAAAAATGAGGGCTTAACCAATAAAACCAGGGCCGGCAGGACCACCATTGCCCCCAGCAGACAGATACTGATAGAGACCAGCACCAAAAAACCGAAGAATTGCACCGGCATAAAAGAACTTAACATCAGCACGGAAAATCCGATTATTACTGAAAGGGCGTTAAAAACTATTCCCCGACCGGTGGTGGTCAAAGTGATCGCCACCGCCTGCACAGCCGGATGTTGGCGCCGTTCTATGCGGTAACGCCACAGAAAGTGGATGGTATAGTCAACTCCCACACCGATCATAATCGAGGAAAGCATAGCAGTGGCGATGTTGAGGGGTATTTGCAAAATTCCCATCAGCCCGAACAGGATAGAGATGGCCAGGCCTAGAGGCAAAATGGTAATAAAACCGGCACTGACCGAGCGAAATAAAAGCATAACCAATAAGGACACGGCCAATAGCGACAATAACAGACTCTTAACCTGACCTGCTACGATCTCCCGATCCAACTCAGCCAGCACTTCGGCAAAACCACCGGTTAAAACAAAGGGACTTTCCGGCAGCCCATTAACATAGTCATTAACATATTTTACGGTTTCCGATATTTTTCCGGTACTGAGAGTGTTTATGCGGGCAGTAACATTGGCGTGCTTATAATCGAAATCAACCAGCCGCTCGAAATCCTCCGGCTCACCACTCATAGAATACAATAAAAAATACTGGGCTACCGCTTTACGGTTATCTGGTAGCCGGTCCTTTTCCGGGTGATTGTCGTGCATAACTCTGTTCATCCGGCGCACCACTTTGGCAATAGAAACACTCTGGCCAATATAGGGATGGCTGCTTAATTTTTTCTCCAGAAGATCCAGTTGGCGCAGCACTTTGGGGGCCTTGATATCGTCTTTAGCGATTATTGACAAAGCAGTTATACCACCAAACTTATCATTTACCAAAAGCGAAGATTTAACCAGGGGGTGGTCAGGTGGATAATAGTGGATGGGGTTGGTATCCACTTCTAAAAAATAGGTGCCCGAGGCTAATAAGATGGTAATTATCACCGAGAAGTGCAACACCTTCTTGGGGTGGTTGCCCACCATATTGACTATCCTGAACAGCAAACGTTCTAAAAGCGGCTTTTTTATGGCCTGGGGATCCATTGAGGCCAGGGGTTTGGCCCGGGGCATAATCGACAACACCGCTGGAATAAAGAGAATGCTGGCCAATAGAGCATAGGCAATTCCCACGGCGGCTAAAACGCCCATTTTTTGGGCTGGCACAATAATATGGCTCAAAAGGCACAACAGGCCGGCCATGGTAGTTATGCCGGCAAAGAACACTGGCCCGCTCAAGGCCTTGAAAACCCGTCTACTCAACTCTTTTTTATCCAAATGGCAGCCCGGAAAATTTTCCTCCTGGTAACGAGCCATTAAGTGAATGCCGTAGTCGTTGGCCACCGCAACCATAATAACCGGCAAAATTACCATGATCATCTGTAGTTTCCAGCCCAAAAAGGGGATCATCCCCATAGTGAACAGAATGGCCATCACCACCACCAGAAAAGGCAGCACTACTCCACGTAGTTGCCTGAAGGCCACAAAGAGAAATATCAGCATGATCAACAGGCCAAAGGGCAAAAAACGTTGCAAATCTCCACGAATATTTTTACTGATATTTTCTCGAATAAAGGGCAAGCCGGCCAGATGGACGGCCTCTGGTCCGGGATGGTCAGAAACTATTTGTTTTATAGATGACACCAGACCAGCATCCTGGGCGGTATTCTTCACCATACCTATTATAATGGAGGTCTTGAAATCGGTGCTGATTACGCTTTCATAGACCAGATCATTCTCTTTTATTCTCTGCCGCAATTTCTCCCTGGCGGCCAAAGATTTAGGAATCCTCTTAACCATGGGATCCACCAGCATCTGGCCATCTTCACCCTTAATATCCTTGAGGGTAAACAGGCTCATTATACTATCTAGATCCTTGAGCCGCTCCATGGCTTTTGATATCTTTTTTAACCGGGACAGAGTGGCTGGTTTAAGAATATCCTCAGTATCGATAACCACCATAAGCATATCGGTACCGCCAAAAATCTTTTCAATCCGGTCCAGTTTTAGCCGGGAGTG
>CAZTWC010000193.1:0-7196 GCA_964617105.1 uncultured Myxococcia bacterium | reverse complement strand
AAAGGGATGACCTGCGGCCTCGGCACCAATTCTTTCTAGTAATATCAAATACTTACAAAATCAAAATCACCCAAATCGGTTGGTCAGTGGTTGGTCAGGGGGATTTTTTGCATTAATTCACATTTAATGTCATGGGAAAAATGTAGTGGCATGTGAGGGGTGATTTTCGGGGCGATGTGACGATGGGCATGAGAAATTTTCTACGGCAGTTACGAAGATTTTTGGGTCATTTCCTGCCGGTGGCCGGAGTGGGATCCGGCACGTTTTAGTGGTGGAGTGGAAAAATAGACAGGAGGCTCACACAATTTCACAAAATGATAGAGAATGATAGTTTCACAGATAGTGTTTGCCGGTTTCGGCGGGGGTGTGGTATAATAGTTAACAAAGAATAATTGACCAATATTATTGCCGAGATAGCGTATTTGGGAGATAAGTTATGGAAGGGCTAAGCAGAATCACTTTTAATAAAGATATTATGGGAGGACGGGCCTGTATCCGAGGCATGAGGGTGACAGTTTCCTTAATTATCAACCTGGTGGCCAATGGCATGAATGTCGAAAAAATCATTGAATCCTATTCATATCTGGAACCAGAGGACATCGAACAATCACTTAAATATGCTGCCTGGCTGGCAGAAGAGAAAGTATTTTTCCAGGAAGCGGAGACCGCATGAAATTTTTAGCAGATATGGGGATTTCTCCGGGCGCAGTAAAGTTTCTAAAAGAACGAGGTTTTGATGCAATTCATCTGCATGAGCAAAACCTGGATCGTCTTGAAGACCCAGATATTTTAGAAAAAGCCAGAGATGAAAATCGAGTATTGTTGACTCATGATCTAGATTTTGGAGAGTTATTAGCCGCAAGTCAAAAAAGATTACCAAGCGTTATCATTTTTCGTTTACGCAATATGCGCCCTGAGATGGTTAACTATTATCTTGAACAAATCGTTGCCAAATACTTAGATGAACTTAAGACTGGAGCAATAATAAGTGTAACAGAAAGCCATTTCAGGATTCGTTCTCTACCAATTTAAAAGGTTTTATACCATGACCAAAGCAGACCTAATCGATAAATTATACGACAATTTTGGCTATTCCCGGGGCGAATGCGCCGAACTGGTGGAGATTTTTTTCGACAGTATCAAAGAAAACCTGGCCGCCTGATATACCCGGCTGGCGTCTTCCATATTACTCTGCATATACCGCTCAAAAGCCTTGTTGGTAGCGTGCATGGTGCCCCGGCGGATTTGCTCGGGAGATAGAACCTCTCTCAGCGCTGTGGCAGTGCTGTGTTTGGTGCCACCGTATAAATCCACTCCCTCGATTCCCAGGTTGGCGCAGGCCAACTTCCAGTATTTGTAGAGATAATCCTTGGCAAATGGTGTCCCCGCCCAAACAGCCCGGGTGCGCTTGGTGTGCCGGAAATATGCCATGTGGGGCAGTCCCCGTGATAAACTCTCGATCAACTTAATATCCTCCTCAAGGATCGGCACCAACTTTGGCTTTTTCTCCTTGGGACTCGGGATAATAAAGATCCCCATCTTGATATTGACATCCTCTTCCCGCAATTTCAGCAACTCTCCCGGTCGAATTGATATGTAGGTCGCCAGCCCAACTCATATTTTATCTCCGGAAACTCGGGAAACTGCTGTAGCGTAATCACCCTCCGCTTCCGCAGCCAGGTCCAGAAATCGTGCAAACAGGACTTGATATTGGACCTGGTCTTGTCTGATACTTCCTGGGCGTAAAGAAAATCCTCAATTTCAGCGTAACAGATCTCCTTTATGCTGGTATCCCCCCAGGTGTTAACAGCCTTGCCGATGTTATTTTTAAGGCCGCAAAGCGTTTTGGGTTTGACGTTTTTTTCTTTGACCGCCAGCCACTTATGGGCCAGGGTTTTAAATCCGAGGGGATTGTCCTTTTTGTAATCCCTGGCGTCAAAGGTGCCCTCATCTATTTTATATCTCAACCCGGTCAGAAAACGCTCCGCCTCAAAGTAGGTCCTGAACCGCTTATTGATATCCCGTCCGAACCGGACCATGAATCTCCCAGTGGCAAACTCGTTGCCATGCTTTTTGCAGAACAAACCCCAGTCGGCCATATAAAGGCTGGCAGAGAGGAGATGATGCGTTCACTTGTAAAAGCGGCTTAGCAAATTAAAGGTCAGTATGTTTTCAGGCCTGATAGACAACCCGGGTGCCCTGGGGCGGAGCGAAGCCTGCAGCGGAGAACCAGCGCACCCGGGTTGGCCTCGAGATCGAAATTTGCCACATGTCGAAATGCTCAGAAGAGAAAAAATCTTGTGAGACGCTATATATGGTGCTATTATAGTGGTAGATGCGAGTTGTTATTGATACAAATATTCTTGTTGAAGGTCTGAGTAGAAAAGGGACTTGCGGCAGAATCATTGATTTGTGGGTTGAGAATAAGATAACTCCATGTGTTTCCACTGCTCTAGCACTTGAGTATGAGGCGGTTTTAACAAGGAATTTGAGTGAGCAGAAAGTCAAGGAAGTACAAAAAGCGATCCAGGCTTTGTTGACACGAGTTGAGTTTACTCCGATTATTATTACTTTTCGACCAAGTTCTCCAGACCCTGATGACGATTTAGTCATTGACTGTGCAATGAATGGACATGCGGCAATCGTCACATCGAATATTAGGGATTTTAAGAATGCCGCAAAAGTATTGGGGTTTATGTTATTAACCCCTTCTGAGTTTCTGAATAAAATAAGGGAGAAGTAGTAAAATGGGCAGAATCACATTAAGGCTTCCTGATAGCCTCCATAAACATATTTCAGAATGTGCTCAAAGAGAGAGTGTTTCAATGAATCAGTACATTCTCTATGCTCTTAGCAGAGTAACCACAACAGATGAAGTTAATGCCCAAAAAAAGGTGTTTGAATCTTTACTGACTAGATTTCCTGAACATGAGGCAGAATCGGCACTGAGATCTGTTTTGTCTAAAAGAGAATAAAAGTTTTATCTGAAATCATTTTCTCATTCAGATCGGGAGATTTAGTCGTAAGCCATAAATGTAGTACGCCGAGTAGCAGCAACGGTTTCCTCGATATCTGAGTTCGAGAAACAACTGTAAATCCCACCACATTCCCACCCAAAATCTTCACATTTTCGCCAGGTCGATCACCTGTCGATCATCCAAAACCTAACCATTTGAAATCATAGACAAAAAAGTCCTAAAGTGCCGGTTCAAGTCCGGCCTTTCCCTAAAGGGATGACCTGCGGCCTCGGCACCAATTCTCTCTAGTAAAATCAAGTACTTATAAAATTGAAAACGCCTAAATTGGTTGGTCAGTGGTTGGTCAGTGGGATTTTTTGCTAACTCCTCTTGCTCATTTTCAAAATAAGGTAAGCCACTTTTGTAGTTTGCTCTGGTTGCCACTATATAAAAAAAGAAAACCAGTAAACCGAACGAAAGAATAAAAATTAAAGACAAGAGATAGTGACGACAATTAAAAGTGCACATATTTGAATAAGTACGTACAGTGAATCTGTATGTATATTCCATTACCATCAGATACTACCTCTTAAGTCCGTTTTTGGGAGCCCCCTCCTCCGGAGGAGGGGTGGTCTCAGGTTTGCCATTTACCACCCTAATTTTTGTCTTGACAAAGGGGTCCACTTTATACAAACTAAAAATAGAAAACAACAAAAACCTAAAGTTCGCTAGTAAAGTATGGCATCTTTTTACAGATGAAAATATCTCTGATGAAACCGAGTTCGGTGAGGTAAGACACGTGGCCTTTGGTATTCTAGAAAGGGCCAAATTCCCTTCTATTAGCAAATACATGTCCAAAGCCTCATTCGATGAGGTTGAATATGAATGGGATCACTACAACAACTGTTCTCAAGCCTTCAAGATGAACTTGCGCCCTCCCTTTCTAGCTGTTGACCTTGAAAGCCAAACGATAGATGATCATTTAGTAGAGGCTGTTGAATTCCTGAAATCATCTCTCAAAAAGAATAAAAGCCTCAGCCAATTTAAAACAGATGATATTCCACAAGATTTTATTCCTGAAAAGGTTCGGCGCTATTTATATAAGACTGGGCAAAATGAAGGGAATGGAAAAGAGCGAAAGGAGAAGCAATTAGACACGGACAAATATGAATTTCTAATTTATCAATTATTACAAAGCGCAATTCAATCCGGTGATGTGTATTGTTCTGACAGCACACAATTTCGAAGTTTTGAAGATGAACTGATTGAGAGAAAACAATGGGAAGAGAACTGGAAAAGTATTCTTCAATCAATTGATTATCCTCGATTGAGAATATCGATTGAAGAGTTGCTGGCTCAACTGGAAAAAGAACTGGAAACCCTTATTATAACAGTTAATAAGCGAATCAAAGATGGACAAAATAAACAGATAAAGATTACAGGAAAGGGAGATAATATTAAATGGAGCCTTCCATATAAGAAACCAGAAGATACCGAAAATCATTCCTTTTACAGCCATCTTCCGCAGGTTGGAATCGGAGATTTACTGCATGCTGTTAATGAACAATGTGGATTTTTAGAAGCGTTTACTCATAAATTGGGCAGGTATGTGAAAAGCCAGGCTGACAATTCAACTATTATCGCGGGAATAATTGCCCTTGCCACAAATACGGGTCTCAATACCATGGGAGAAATATCAGACATTAATTCCCATACATTAAATTCCACAGCAAAAAATTTTATCCGTCTAGAGACTCTCAGAAACGCCAATGATATGATCAGCAATGCAATCGCACAAAATCCGTTTTTTAGTAATTACGACATAGAAGAGGGCATCATCCATTCCAGCAGTGATGGTCAAAAATTTGAGACCCAAATAAAGACAATAAACGCCCGTTACTCACCAAAATATTTCGGATTAAAGGAAGGGGTGACTTCTTTATCCCTTTCAGCTAATCATGTCCCTATCAATGCTAAAATTATTGGTGCTAACGAGTCTGAAAGTCATTACGTTTTTGATATTTTGTTTAACAATACCTCCGAGATCAAACCTGACCGACACTCCACCGACACTCATGGCACCAATAATATCAACCACATACTGCTGTATTTATTTGATTATATGTTCGCTCCCAGGTATAAGGGATTAAGGAGTAAAGCCGCTAAAATTTGCGGTTTTAAAAGCCCTGGAGAATACAAAGATTGCCTTATAAAACCGAGTCGAAAGGTGAAAACGCAACGTATCATTGAGGAAGCAGGTAACATTTTACGGATCATGGCATCCCTGGCGTTGAAAACTACAACCCAAAGCATTATTGTAAGGAAGTTGAGTTCCCACGCTAAAAAGAATAAAACTCAAAAAGCAATACGGGAACTCAATGATATCGTTTATAGTATTTATATCCTCAAATATGTAGATGACCTCCTTCTGAGGCATGGTGTTCAAAGGGCGCTTAATCGTAATGAGTCATACCATAAATTAAAAAGAGCGGTGACTTATGCCTACTCTGGAAAATTTAGGGAAAAACAGAGCAGGAACAGCAGATTTGGGATGATTGCTCCAGATTGGTTGCAAACTGTATCATTTTTTACAATATTTGGATCATTTCTAAACTCTATGAGCAATTAATAGATGAAGGAAGGCATGAGGAAGCAAATATTTTGAAAAAAATATCCCCTGTCGCCTGGCGGCACATCAATCTCAGAGGAAATTTTAAATTTAAAAAAGGACTACCTGTGGATTTAAATGAGATTATTAAATCGTTATTGAAAATAACAGGTTCTGAATATTCAGTTGAAAATACGGTAATTTTGGGCGCTGTGCAAAAAGACCCAATATTTCCATACACATAAAAGGTGATGAAAAGAGTAGTGTTTTATATAAAAAATCAACCATTTAAATACTGAAAGTCTCAATAGGAGAGTAAAATGACATTTGGAACTATTTTCCAACTGATAGGTGGGTTGGGTGTTTTTCTCTTTGGCATGAAAATAATGAGTGAATCACTGCAAATGGTAGCAGGGAACCGTCTAAAAGCAATCATGAGATCCATCACCAGTAACCGTTTTTTGGGTGTGTTTACCGGCTTTTTAATTACTGCTATTGTTCAGTCGTCCAGTGCAACCACCGTAATGCTTGTAAGTTTCGTTAATGCCGAACTCATAACCCTGATCCAGTCCATTGGCGTAATCATGGGTGCCAATATCGGAACAACCATTACCGGTTGGATTGTAGCCATATTAGGTTTTAAAATAAAAATTTCCTCCTTTGCCCTGCCCGCGGTGGGGATTGGTTTTTTTGCCAGGTTTTTTAAAAATGAGCGTCTCACCAACTGGGGGATGGTCCTTATCGGTTTTGGCCGTTTATTCCTGGGCCTCTCTTTTCTGAAGCATAGTGTACCCAACATCAATGAATCCCCTGAACTTGCAGCCATGATCCACCGTTTTCAAGCCGATGGACTCGGTTCCACAATCATGGTATTGATGGTGGGCACAATAATCACCATGATTATCCAATCCTCTTCTGCTACAATGGCAGTTACTTTGACAGCAGCAGCCAATGGGCTCATCGATTTTCAAACCGCAGCAGCCCTCGTTTTGGGCGAAAATATTGGCACAACCATCACCGCTAACCTCGCTACCATCGGTGCAAATGTCGATGCCCGCAGAACCGCCAGGGTGCACATGGTTTTCAACATCTTTGGAGTAATATGGGCAATAGCAATATTCAGACAACTCGTTGGTATGGTGGATCATTTCATCCCTGGTGATCCCGGTTCAGATGCTTTGGCCATACCGACCCACCTGGCTGCCTTCCACACAATTTTCAACATCACCAATACGGTTATCATGCTGCCATTTGTTAAATACTTGGCCCGCCTGGGACAGTTCATGGTAAGGGATTCCCAGGACAAGATGACAGGAATCCGCCATCTCAATTTTACCTTGATCGATACACCCAATATGGCCATTTTCGAAGCCCGACAGCAGATCTACAAAATGATGCTGACAACCCGTTGCATGTTCAGGGAAGCCATTGAATTGATTAACGATCCAGGGAAGAACATTTCAAAATCCTCGGAAAGCATCAAGCGCCAGGAATTAACAGTGGACCAGGCCGAGAGGGAGATCCTTGACTTTTTAGCCCATATATCAAGGGTAAAATTGAATAAGCATATGGCACGGGAAATTAGACAAATGATGAAAATGGTGGCAGATGTAGAGCGGATTGCCGACCAT
>CAZTWC010000192.1:0-7209 GCA_964617105.1 uncultured Myxococcia bacterium | reverse complement strand
CGGCGGTGGCTCTTTTGCTATCTATCTATACAACTCCTCACCGCAAATCTACGATAATATCATTTTAGCAGGCACTGGCGGCACTGGCGGTAAAGGTGGCAGCGGCGGGTCAGGAGGAAAATCTGGTACCGGTGGCGGTGGCGGAAATCGCGCAGATATATCGGGCGCAGGTGGTTCTGGCGGTAATGGCGGCACTGGTGGCACCGGTGGTTTTGGCGGCGGCGGCGCTGGAGGTGTCTCTTATTGCCTCTATAAAGCCGGCAGTTCAAATCCGGTGCTGAGCACCAACGAAAACACCCAGGGAATTGGCGGCCAGGGAGGCTACTCTGACGGTAATCCGGGTTCTGACGGCGACTTGGCCGAGAAGAACTGGTAAGGCAACCTGGTTGATTTTCAGAGATATCTCAATCAAAATAGTTGTAGTACTCTATCCCCAGGTGGGTGATCAATTCTTCTCCAATTAGATAGCGCAAAGTGTTTTTTAATTTGGTCAATTGGATGAACAGGTCGTGTTCAGGGTAGAGTTCTTTGGCGGTCATGGGATTTTTAAAGTAAAAGGATAGCCATTCCTGCACTCCGCCCATGTTGGCCCTGGCCGCCAAATCGATAAACAGGGCCAGGTCCAGAGCCACTGGCGCCGCCAGGATAGAGTCGCGGCACAGAAAGTCTATTTTTATCTGCATAGGGTAACCCAGCCAGCCGAAAATATCTATATTGTCCCATCCTTCCTTGTTGTCACCCCGGGGTGGGTAGTAATTGATCCTAACTTTATGAGTATAGTTCTGGTAAAGATCGGGGTAAACCTCTGGTTGTAAAATGGTGCGTAGCACAGAGAGTTTACTCTTCTCTTTGGTTTTAAAGGAGTCGGGGTCGTCCAAAACTTCACCATCCCGGTTGCCTAAAATATTGGTAGAAAACCAACCGTCCAGTCCCAAAAGGCGTGCTTTTAGCCCCGGAGCCAGTATAGTTTTCATCAGGGTTTGTCCGGTTTTAAAGTCGTGACCGGCAATGGGAACCGCTTTCTGGTTGGCCAGTTCCCTGAGGGCAGGTATATCCACTGATAAGTTGGGGGCGCCGTTAACAAAAGGCACACCCGACTTGATAGCAGCATAGGCATAGATCATACTGGGCGCTATACTGGGATGATTCTCTTTCATACCCTGCTCAAAAACTTCCAGGTCATTATGAACATCTTCTGGTTCCAGGTAAATCTCAGTACTGGCACACCATACCATTACTATCCGGTTTAAATTGTGCTCCTGTTTAAATTTAGCGATGTCTTCTATAAGTTGCTCGGCCAAATCCAGTTTGTTTTTACCATTTTTTACATTGGGACCATCCAGGTTTTTAACAAATTTTTTATCAAAAACCGCAGTCATGGGTTTAATGGCCGATAGTTCATCCTGCACTGCCTGTAAATGTTCTTTTTTTAGCACACTGCTTTTAGAACCAGCATCAAAACAGGACTCGGGAAAAATATCCCAACCGCCGAAAACCAATTGATCAAGGTTGGCCAAAGGAACTACATCTTTTATTAAAGGTGACCTGCCATCGGTTCTTTTGCCCAGCCGCATGGTGCCCATTTGAGTAAGCGAGCCAATGGGACGGGCATGATTATTCCTAACCAGCATAGCGCCAGCAATTAGGGTAGTGCCGACAGCGCCCAGTCCAGGAATTAAAATACCTAGTTTTCCTTCGGGCTTGGCGATTTTGATTGTTTTTTGCTTATGTGTGCCCATAATTTATCCTCAATTATTATTGAATACGCTAATTTAAAAAATATCCCAAAATTTTACCACAAAGATAATTTTGTTCAACCAAAACCCCACTATTCCGAAGTTATTTTTTCTTTACAATTTATAAAAGCCGTGTTAAACGATTTCTCAGGTATTGGTTAAGGGAAGGCTGGTGCAAATCCAGCGCGGTCCCGCCGCCGTAAGCGATGACGAAACCGGCACTATGCCACTGTGGATATTAGCCATGGGAAGGCGCTGGAAATAGGAAGACTCGTAAGCCGGAAGACCTACCATGCCTAATAAATAACCAGATAGTTTCTCTTCGCGGAAGGAGAAATGTTGGTGTCGAAAGTCTCACCTCATTCTCCTTTAATTTTAAGTCTGTGTTCATCAGAAAACGTCCTTTGGCGGCAATTATTGCTTCAGAGTTAATTTTCAGACGGATACGGTAATTTTTTGAAAGGAGATGTCATGAAAAAAGTATTAGGTTTATTGTGTCTAGTGTTAGTATTATCTTTATGGGGCTGCGGCGGTACCGATAAAAGTGCTGATCCCAAAGAGACAGATCAGAATCAGTCAGATGATTCTAAAAAAGAGGGATCACAGTGTAAAGCCGATGATCTGAGTTGCTCTAGTTGGGCTCATCTGGAAGATTTGACCCTGGACAAAGATTCCTTTTGGAACGGTGCTGACGATTCTAAAGGTTTTAAAAGTGGCAAACTCCATTTTAACAATGTTTACAATGCTGAATATAAATCCTGGCATGGTTTTGCCTATTCCAATATCACCGATATCACCACTTCGGGATTTCAAAACCAATATAGTGCCATCAAAGGCTGCGGAGTAGATGCAGCAACCAATTATGCAGTGGGCTACTGCAACTCTATGGACCCTGACAATCCGCCAACCATCAAGTTAAATGACGACACCACCCCCGTTGAGATTGCCGGGGCCTACATTACCAACACCACCTATACCTACCTTTCCATGAAAGAGGGTGATGATTACGCTAAAAAATTTGGCGGCGCTGATGGAAACGATAAGGATTGGTATTTGTTGACCATTGAAGGGGTTGACGTTGCAGGAAAGAGCATTGCCAAAAAAGAGTTCTACCTGGCCGATTTCAGGTCTGAAGACAACAGTAAAGATTATATTGTTAAAGATTGGACCTGGGTTGACCTCTCCTCCCTGGGTAAAGTCAGCGGACTAAAGTTCAGTGTCACTTCCTCTGACAATGGTGATTACGGAATGAATACCCCGGCCTATTTTGCTATCGATAATGTGATGAAGATTAAACCATCTGGGGTTGAATAGTAGCAGTATGAATATCGTTCTCAAACAGACATCCAGATGGCAGCAGATTTTAGGATTTATCCTGTTTCTCTTTTTTATTGGCGGCTGTGCAAAAGCACCATCCAACCAGCCTGAGCAGAGAATTTTCCCCGATTTTAAGCAGGAGATCATGCTGCTTAATAGTTTGGCCGAGACTCTGAGTATAATTGAGCCCTCCACCATGAAGATTTACAGCGATGTTATTTCCCTGGGGATTTGGCCCAACGATATTGTCTATTGGAGCGGGAAGATTTATGTGGTTAATTCGGGAGACAATAGTATAACGGTTTATGATGAGTCCACACTCAAGAAGGAGGGTGATATTTATCTGGGCAAAGGCGCCAACCCCTGGTCAATGGCTATAGCCCCAAAGGCCAACAGAGGTTATGTGAGCAATTTTGCCGCCGGTCAGGTGGCAGAGGTAGACTTGAAGAACAAAACCCTGCTAAAGAAGATCGATGTGGGGCGGGGACCAGAGGGGTTAGCCTATTTAAATGGTAAAATATATGTTTGCAACAGTGCCTGGAATTATCAGACTTTTTCTTTTGATCCAGGTAGTGTCAGTGTTATCGATACTGTTTCTGGCCAGGTTATAAAAACTATTCCGGTTCCGCAAAATCCGCAGGGTGTAATAGCCCTGCCGGAACTGGAAGAGGTGCATATTATCTGCACCGGCAAAAATGGTGGACCTGGTTCCGATGATGGTAAAATTGTCATTGTAGACGCAAAAAAAGACCAGAAAGTAGGGCAACTTGATATTGGTGGCTCTCCCGGTTGGGGCGGTAATGGGATTGACTGGCAGAGAAAGATCATATACCTTACTGGAATGGGTGGACTGATGTCGTACAATTATCAGACCCGGAAAATTATTCACCCATCCTCCAACTATCTGGTGACAGGTCAAGATCCCAATGGTGATTTTTATTCCGGCGTTGTCGTAGATATAACTAATAACAGACTTTTTGTCTGCCATTTTAACCGGGACAAAATACTGGTTCTGGAGAGAGATGAACCCCACCGGCTTCTCACAGAGATCAAAGGATCAGATGGCGTCCAATTGCCTTTGCTGGTCAAAGAATAACCAGAAACAGCGTTTCTCAGCGGAAATCAATCTGTTGATTGCCCTGTTTTTATCTGTCCTTGCACACCTTATATTTATCATTTTTTTCCCGACATCAACCCCTCTTTTTGATGAAAAAAAGGTGACCAAAGAGTTGATACAAGTAAAAATTGCTAACAGGAATTTGGGGACTCAGGCTATCCCGGCACCACCCCGGGATGAGATAGCCCAAATGGGCCAGGATAAAAAAGACAAATCGGAATTGGTTAGAACTGTTACAGCAATCCAGGAGGTGCCCCGGGAAATAGTTGAAATTGATACTGCGCCAGGGAAAAAATTGGCAGATAGTTCTGAGGATGAAAATATGTCCCCAGATACTCAGCCAGGTTTATCAAGTATCCCAGTTGCAGCCGCTGTTGGAGAAGAGTCAGTTCCGGCTATTACTACCGGAGAGGCTTTAGATGCGGTTTTTCCTGCGGTCGTCAAAGGAGGTGAAGGAGATAGCGGTGCTCATGCTTTGAAACTGTGCCTGGGAGCGGGGCAGCCCAGACCGGAATATCCTGCTATGGCCAGGCGTTGGGGTATGGAGGGCGTTGCCAGGCTGGAGGTCAGTGTCCGTCAGGATGGTGGTATCAACCGGGTCAAACTTCTGCAGTCCAGCGGCCACCGTTTACTGGACCAGGTTGCCATCAGAACCGTAACCGAAAAGTGGAGATGCCCGGCATCCGGCCAGAAAGCCACTTTTAAAAAAGAGTTTGTTTTTAGACTGTACCAGTAACTGATGGCCCTCATAAAAATAATTTCACCTTCTTACTGGTTTGTCCGTCACTTAAAATTGAACTCCCAGTTTTATTCCGCCTTCTCGCCCGGGCACCGGAAATTCACGGATATCCACATATCGGGTTCCCAAAAGATTTTTTACCGTAAAAATTAGATATATTTTTTCTTTAAGGTAGAAGGTGCAGGTTCCATCCACAACCAAATAGGGGTCTAGATATTTGGTATTTTGGGCGGTGATATATCGGTGGCCTACGTATCTACCGTTTAAGTTTAAAGAGTGGCCCTGGTAATTGGTGTAATTGATGAGCAGATTAAATTTCTCCTTGGCGCGGCGGGGCAATTGCCGGTTGTAGGAGGGAGTGCCTTCGGTTTTATCTTGAGCCGCTAAAAAGGAGTAGTTTACTTTCACCTCTCCAAAGCCCTGCAGCCAGGGAATCTCCAGCAACAGCGCGGCTTCCAATTCCAACCCCCATATCCTGGCCTTGCCAATATTTTGCGGTTGCCACAGTCCGGCCGCACCAGGGTTCCATTGGATTAAATCTCTGGCCTGGTGTAAGAATCCCACTGCTTCCAGGGAGATAAAGGGAAACGGTTTGATATTTACTCCAGTGTCGAAAATAAACATCCTCTCCGGTTTCAGTTGCGGGTTTCCCAGGGCAAAGGAGGTGGCCGGCCAGAACAGGTCGTTAAAGGTAGGATTACGAAAAGCAGTGCCAGCATTACCCTTAATTACCACCAGGTTTTGTCTATCGATGGCCACCCGCCATCCCAGGCTGTAAGAAAAAGCGTCTTGCGGTTGCTGAACCTGTCGCTGGCCGTATGAGAGTTTACTGCTTTCCAATCGGAGTGCCGGAGATAGAACCAGCCGTCCCTGAACACCTCCTTTTTGCTCCAACCCTTTTGATGGAGTGTTCAGGAAAAAATGGAAGTCAGCCCGACTATATCCATTGTGGGAGAGACGGGAGATTCGTCCGCTCTCTTTGCTGGCCTCCTCGGCGGTGAGCAATCCGGTGGAGATGAGGTGGTCATAACGCAAATTGTAACCAGACACCGTGTCAATTTTAATCTTTTTCCACTTATTAGTCTGGTGGATCTCCAGGTCCCATCCTCCGGTTTTGTTGTCGTGGCTGTCATCAACCAGACCCAGGTAAAAGTCGGGATCTTGATAACTGCGTAACTGTTTGATACCATACAAATCGAGACCCAATTCAAAAGTTTTTGAAAGCGGATAGATGAGACTGAGCATGCCTAGATGGCGGGTATCTTCCATGGTGGCGCTTGGGGTTGGAAACTCCTTTAGGCCGGGCACCCCTTTTTTATCATAGTGCTGGTGCATTGAGAATGACAGGCGAATTCCCTCTTTTTTATCCAGGTCCCATCCTCCTTTGAAAGAGATATCTCCTGCCAATCCCTGGCTGTTTTGACGGCGGCCAGTCCCTCCCAGGGCGTGGGGGTCTGGAAAAGTATAATTACCTTCGGTATATAGACCACTTATAGAGAAAAAATAGTCCAGTTGTTGGTCAGGTCCAAAGGAGTCCATTAGTTGGGCCGATAGGCTGGCGGTGTTAAAGGATGCATAACCGCCCTGCAAACCACCACTGAATTGTTTGCCGTAACCATCTTTGGTAATTATATTGAGAACACCGCCAAAAGCATTTTCTCCGTGAATAGCGCTTCCACCGCCCCGGATAATTTCTATCCGCTCGATATCCTCCGGATTTATGGTGGAGAGATTCACCCCCCCTCCCTGGGCAGAATTGAGCCGCTTACCGTTGACCAGCACCAAAACTTGTTCCGCAGAGGAACCGCGGATACTGATAACACTCATCTCGGAGATACCGCCATAGCGGTTGATTTCCACTCCCAAAGCTTGAGATACCACTTCGGCCAGGTTGCGGGGAGCGGTATTTTTAATTTGCTCCGCATCAATGATGCTAACCTGGGCAGATACCGATTTGTTGGTTGAATGTTGACGCTGTGCTGAAATAGTAATTTGTTCGATATCTTCCGAAGTTTTGCTGCTGTCTATTTTTTCTTTGCCATGAACAATTTGGAGGCTGATGCCGGTAAAAAACAGAAATAGCAGGCAAAACCAGGTTACTTTTCCAGGAAAAGAGAGCACTATCAATCTCCCGTCTGATTAAGTACAGCCACCGCCTCCAGATCGAAGCCAGCTGAATCAACGGTTTGGTATGGGTCATAAATGGGATTAAGGAAACTGTCGTAGGTGTCCAGGGTCGGGTTGGATTCCGAGTCTACCGGGTTGGTGGTTCCGATGATATCTTTAATTCTTATATAGCG
>CAZTWC010000191.1:0-7213 GCA_964617105.1 uncultured Myxococcia bacterium | reverse complement strand
CTGGTGGAAAAAGCCCTTATCAATGTGCTGGCTAAGGGGTTACCATTGGAATTGGATCTATTGGTTAGCAAGCCAATTGTTATTCATTTGGAGGAGTTATGTGAACACTACTTCAAATTAGGGGCAAGAAATATCAATTTTTGGCATATAGCTTTTGAGGGAAAAGCAGTGCAGCATCCCCATTTGATTCCAACCTTAAAGGAAACATCCGACATAATAAATCAAATGCTTGATAAATACACAAAATCTGATAAGATTTTCAAAGTATACTATATCCCCTACTGCTTTTTTCCCGATCATCAGGATGCTGTATGGCACCCAATTCAGGAAAATACCCTGGTTATCACTCCTGCCAATAATTTTAGATTGGAAAAAGGGGAGATCGATCTGGGGGTTAAAACCAGCAGATGCCGGAGATGTGCCATCGAGGATACCTGTTTTGGTATTCGGGAAAGTTATCTGGAGATGTTTGGTGATAAGGAGATTCAAAATGAATAAGCTCTTAACCCAATTCAAACAACGAGGAGTGTTTTTAATCATCCTGGTTATCTGGGCTAGTTTTACGCTGGCCTGTTCCGGTTCCAGCGGTTCGGTTTCGGGTGGAGGGGACGAGCCTCTTTTCCCGGCATCATGCGGGGAAAAATTACAGTTGGAATTGGTACCACTCGATACCTGGGGACGCCCCCTTGATAAGAAGTGGTCTATCACTCTGCTGACACCTTTGCCGGAAGATCGAAAAAAACAGTGGGACTATACCAGTTCCAAAGTCTTGGTTGATTTGGTTAAAGGTAACTATCAAATTACCGTCCAGGCTCCGGACCATTTTGATCTGAGTTTATCTTGCAAATTTACTGCTGACCTGTCCCTGCCGGACCAGGTAATTATCTGCAACTCAATTAATCCCGCCGAGACTGCCATTTTTTCCCTGGCGGTTTTGTCCGCTGATAAAACCAAAGATGCCTGCCCCAGGCTGGCCCTGTTTTTAGGTCTTGACCACCATTGGTTCGCAGCCACAGGTCCTCCACACCGGCTAAATCATACGGTAGAGTTTTTCCTAAATGGTGCACCTTTTTGGCAAAAGGTAGACCAGATTTTAAAGCAGGCCAAAGAACAAATTGGTATCACCACCTGGTGGTGGCAGTCTAATTTTGAATTGACCCGCCCTGGAGGCCACGAGTCCATGACTTCGGCTCAGCGGGAGAAGAATACCATCCTCCACTTGCTCGAGAGCAAACCAGAGGTAAAGTCAAAAGTATTGATTTCCCAGTTTTTTAAAGAAACTTCGGGGGGAGTTTCCTATCTCAATTCGGACAAAGCTATCCGTGACCATGCCCGGGATAAAAACTCTAACATCGAGATGATGCAACAAGCCAACATTACATTGGTCTCCATGACCGAGGAATATAAGAAGCGCCCAGGATCCCAGGACTTTGCGGGCCGTATAAAGCAGAACAACCCAACCTACAAAGATTGGCTCTTTTTTTACCCGGGTAAAATATCCTTCCCCTTACTCGATTACGAGATGGCTTCTTATCACCAAAAGGCCATGGCAATTGATGGCCGCCACGCTTTTATCAGCGGCATGAACATCAAGAGCACCGACTGGGACACCAACGACCACCAGGTATTTGATTCCAGGCGTATGATATTTAAATCGAGCAATGCTGAGCGGGCAAAGGTCAAAGCCAAACAGCAACTTCCCGACCTGGGGCCGCGCAAGGATTATGGTGTATACTTTGAAGGGCCGGGTGCCAACGATGTGGATGCTGTTCTCCAGACACGCTGGGAACTTGGGCGGAAAACCGAGGCTGTTTATGCGGAATTTGCTTCCTCCTATAACTTGATCCCCTATTCTGGTCCTACAGGAACCATTCCCGCCCAGGTGGTAGTGACCATGCCCGAGCCCCTGGCCCAGGTATCCATCCTGGAAACCATGGGCAAAGCTATTGACCAGGCCAAATCCTATATCTACATTGAAGACCAGTATTTCCGGACCCCCCTCCTGGATCAAAGAATCGTCAACGCTATGCAACGTAATCCCGGGCTGCACCTCATTGTGGTTACCAAACCTGTGGCATTGGAAGACGGGGGTAAAAAATATACCTACCAGGCCCATAAACTATTTCAGGAAAAGGTTCCTGACCGTTATTTAATGCTGCAGTTGAAAACTTTTGAATATCTTGGGCCAATTCCAGAAAACAGTAATGGGGCTGAGGCATCGTCAGAGCCTCTGAAGCCGGTTTATTTTGTCAACATAGATGTCCACTCGAAACTTCGCATAATTGACGATACTTATATTTTGGTCGGCTCCTGTAATTTCAACAACCGGGGGTTTTTATATGAGGGAGAAATGAACCTGGCCATTTTGGACAAAAAATTGGCCAGCCAGGCCCGAGAGCGGGTGTTTGCAAACCTGGTCGGCCCCCAACATGCAGCGAAACTAACCGGCAACACAGTCAGTGACTTTAAACTTCTAAAAGATCTTTCCCTGGAAAACAGCGTGGTGGAAGAATTTTGGCAAAATGTGGATACCATGACCCCCGAAGAGATTAAGGATAATCAACATAAACGTCCTTCCGGTTTTGTGTATCCACTGTCATTTACCAGCGATTATCTGCTGGATGTCGGTCCCGATGCTTTTTAAACAGCCCCTACTGTTTGACCATCTTCACTAACTCACCTTTGATAATAAGGGCTTGCCCTGTTTCCGAGGCCTTCACCTCAATGTTCTTTAGGCTGAATTCGTCAAAGAAAGGGAAGGCTATTTCATATATCATCTGTTGTAAAGTGATGTTGAGCCCATTGAGAAACAAGCGCACCAGGGGTTCCAAAAAAGTGTCACCCCGGTTTGCCAGTTCTTTGTTTACCACATCGAAGTACCAGGACATTCTATTGGGCCTCACCTTGAGGTTGCTGCTGCCACCTTGGCTTGTGTCC
This sequence comes from uncultured Myxococcia bacterium, assembly GCA_964617105.1. GTDB lineage: Bacteria > CAZTWC01 > CAZTWC01 > CAZTWC01 > CAZTWC01 > CAZTWC01. Next base: position 4,276 of record CAZTWC010000191.1, on the reverse strand, counting down.
AGGGAGATGATGGATAGATTGATAATGGTGGTAATGTCAGCGATTAGAATATCATAATTCGTTTTCGTGGATATACCCAGCCGAAATCCTCCCACCTCCAACTGGATGTTACCAACTGCGGTATCTTTTTCATCTTTTAGGTCGGTGTTCATATTCTCAAATTGTATTATCGGAGGGAGTTTGGCTGTGGTGGACAGGGCAATGGGGGTTTCCGGATCAATTTTTTGGGGAAGATAGTCGAGTAGCGAACCCAAAAAACCTGCTACCAACTCGGTTTCAATTTTATTGTCATCTAAAAACTTTTGGTCTATGGCCAACTCCAGTAGGCCCGAACGCCAAAATTCGTAAAATATCTGGTTGAGAAAATTTCGCTTTACCTTCATGACCAACTCTTCTTGCAGGGGGATGCTCTCCTCCTGGTCTGGCAGAAATAAATAGCCCGGTAATTGGCCGCCGTGAACAGGCTTCTCTGCCACAAAACCCGCGGATAGGCCAAGGAGAATACCGGTTTCGTCTATTTTGATTGAGTCTGTCTCTACCCGGTAGGTAAAGGGGCTGTCTAGCAGGCTGAGTTTATGATCTGTTTTTAAACTGTTTAATAATTCCACCATTTTTGTTGGCAGCACATCTTTGATGGTGTCTTCCACCAGTGTTTCCAAAGTGCTATTGAGCGTGGTATTCAGATACGGCACATTTTCCAATATATTGCTGATATCAGTTGAGGCCAGGTCCAATTCCAAATCTTGGATGGTAACGATGACATCATCCATATTGCTGGAGATCTCCTTTGCCTGGTTGATATCCAAATATAGGTTTCCCTTGATATCAATGGATTTGGCCGTGGCTTTTGCCGTTACACTGGTTCCCATCTGCAGTCTCAAGTTGGTCACAATATCGTACAGAGTTATGTGAATCGCTAATTTTTTTTCTGTTGGAACAAGGGCAAGATGGCTTTGTTGGCGGTGTTTGATCCCTTCGATATAAACATCGACAATCAAAGAAGTATAAACCGGGTTCATATCTTTGGCCAAGGGGGTTAAATCCACCTGGTCGAAATAGTCGGTAACTTCATTGCCCAGAGTGTCAATGGCACTTGAGCCAAACTTGAAAACAATGGCCTCGGATTGGAATAATTTAGGAGGTTGAAATTCGCCATACAGGACAGAAACGTGTTTTTCCGCACTGTTTCCAGCTAAATCAGTAGCCTTGGCGGTTAAAACGTTTAGCCCTTCTTTTAACTGAACAGTTTCGGAAAACTGCCCTCCATCTCCATGGTTGGTCACTTTTTTGTCACAGGAGAGGATTTGCTGCAGTCCATTTTCCTCAGAGACTTCAAAACCAAAGGAGGTTGAAATCTCGGGTTTTGAAAAAATACTGGCTTTTGCTGGTGTCTGGATGCTCACCTTGGGTACCAGTGTATCACACATAACCGTGATCTTGGATTTTGCCCCCGATGTATGGGTGCCTATTAGTTCGTTTTCCCCCTCTTTAAGGGGAACCCACAGGGAAAATTCTCCTGATGAGGTTAGTTCGGCCTTGATATTGTTAACAAGGATTTCGCCGCATTCACTGGAATCAAAGGAAAAGGAACAAGGATCTCCCGGGGATGAGGCTGATATTGTGCCCTTTACTTGAATTCTGTCCTGATTGACCCATTCATTGGTTTTAGGGCTGGTAAAGGCCAGGTGATAAAGAAAAGGGTCTTTTTTTCCTTCGTTGCCCTGGTTATCGGATCCCATAGGGGTATCTTCCCCACATCCTGAAAACATGTAAATAAATATGTAAAGAAAAATCAGAAAAATCCGCATGTGTTATCTCCCTTTCAGTTATAGCCATATTATATATCTTTCTCAAAATTAATCAAGAAATTGGGTCCTTGAGCGACCATCGGAGTATGGAGCCGGTTTTTTGGTGTCTCACGGAAACTTGGAAAGTGCCGGTGTATTCGGTTACGCTACTTCCTGGCCTGTAAAAACCATTGGTTTGCTGTAGAGAAACCAACTTCATAAAATGGTTGTACTTTAAAACCGTACCTTTCCAGTAGTCGTTTGGCGGTTTTTAGATGGTGATTACGAAAGTGCTCCGGACCCTTTTGGGTGCCGTGCTTTGCTGACCGAAACCTCTCCAGATTTTCGTCATCAATCGAATTTGCCGGCAGGTAATCATCTGTTTCCGGCTTTGCTTCTAAAAGAATAAAAGGAATATTATCCACAACTAGCAGAGTTCCATCTGGCTTTAGGTATTTTTTAAACAGTTTTATGGCCTGATGGATATTATTGAAATGGTTCCAGGAGCGTAAGACCAGGATAAAGTTAAAGAACTCTTTTGGATATTCACTCTGTTCAAAATCGAGACAATTAACCTGGAAATTTGGCTCAGCATCTTTTAGTTGTTGGCATTTTTCCAGATCAGGCTCCACAGCATGATTTTGGATATCTCCTGATGCTACCTTTTCTTTAAACAGGGGCAGGTAAAAGGGATCTCCTGAACCCACATCCAGTATAGGGCCTTTTATTTTTTTTAACTCTCTAATGAGTATGGTCTCTTCCAACTCAAAGGTGTTCTCCTGGGCTGGAGTTAATTGAATGGTTAAACGCTGCAGGTCAGTTTGAAAATTTTTCACTGGTCCGGGTTGGTTTTTTAAGTAGACCTGTCCTTTTTGAATGATATCCCTCACCTTTTGATTAGTAAAAAGAGGATGTGCGGGCAGCCGGAAAATTTGTTCATCAACTTTTAACAGTAAATTCGATTCCCGAAGTATGAGTTCAGGATGGTTCAAAGATACTTTATTCCCTACCAGACAGTTTTCTATGGGGGTGGTAATGGGAGTTGGTTTTGTCTCCTGAATGTCTGAAAATGACCTGGGATAGCCGTTGCAAAAATATTGAAAGGAGCAAAGATCACAATCAGGGGTCTGAAAAGTCTCCTCGATTGGCACAAATTCATCCCACCCGTAGTGTTCCGGATATTCCCGCCAGGGTCCTTCGCATTTTTGATTCCACTTGCATTGCCCGCATTTCTCGGTTTTTACTTTCCCCTGATTTAGCCGGTATTGGGTATAATCGTCAATGATTGTGGGCTTGTCTATTACCCTGGTATCAGGTATTACTTCCTCTACCACATGCTCTTCGTAATCAGACATAAAACAGTAAGGAACCGCTTCGGTATAGGTTAATATCCCGGCTGCCCTGGTAATATCCAGAGCCTTATGCAAAAAGGGGCGAGCCTGGCTGAAACGAGGCACCACCTGATCAAAGAGTTTTCTCGCCGTTCCTAGTGGATGGACAAAGGCGAACTGCAGTTGATCGACTTTTAAGGCCACCAGCAATTTGGCCAATTTTGGCAGGTCAGTCAGGTTTCCTTTTACCACCACGCTGTTGGTTATTACCTTTAGACCCATCTTTATTCCGTTTTTGATTCCAGCCACAGTTTGTTCAAAAGAGCCTGCCGCCAGGGTCAATTGGTCGTGAATTTCTGCGGTAGAGCCGTGTAGAGCCGGTGAAATTTCAGTGACGCCGGCCTCTTTTATGGCTTTAACAAAGGGGAGATAGCAAAAACGCCTTCCATTGGTTTGAATTTGGATGGTTGTGTACCCCAAAGATTTGGCCAGTTTAACCAGGCTGACAATATCGTTGCGTATGGTGGGTTCGCCGCCGGTAAAAACCACCGCTTTAACCTTGCCGGCATTTTGCCGCAGGATCTCCACCAGTTTCTGGCCGCTGCGGGGCTTAATCCTCTCCCTTTTGTCGCCCTGTACACAAAACAGGCACTGGTTATTACAGTCAAAACCAACCTTAAGGTCGATGCGCGGCTCGATTATTGGTTTTTTTCTACTCATCCTTTACAAAATATCAGAATTTACCTTTTTATCAAACCAAAACTATTAGCGGCAAAAGTATCAAAAAACTTAACTGCTTCGTTCCATTAATAAACTAAATATGGTAATATCATACCAATATCCGTTTTTTAGTAACCATTTTTCAATTTCCAATGAGGGAAGATTATGAGAAACCATGCTAACCGAATGAAATCAATATTGATTTTACCGTTTATCTGTTTATTTCTAATCCTATTCGGAGGGTGCGGAGACAGTGCTAAATCATCCAATATCAATGGCTCACTGAACCAGGGAGATGGAAATACTGCCCAGGACTCTGCCGAAGGGAGAGACGGGCTGGAAAAGGCTGAAACTGCTACAGCGGAAAATGAGTTGGTGCTATCCGGAATAGTCTATTATCAAGCCCAAATCGGCGCCACCTATCCCTTGAAAGAAGCG
>CAZTWC010000190.1:0-7236 GCA_964617105.1 uncultured Myxococcia bacterium | reverse complement strand
TTCATCGGTTTTGCTCTCTCTCCTTTGCCCCGAATTTACGGTAAGAGGGGGAAATTTGTCCAGGACAGTAATCTTGGTTAATATATGGTAATGGGTCCTCAAATCCAGCTTCTCTGAACCCGTTTAATCGCAGAAAACATGAATCGCATTGCCCGCAGGAAACACCCTCTGTAGTGGGGTTATAGCAACTGTGGGTCAGGGAGTAATCGACCCCCAATTTTAATCCCAGAGAGATAATTTCTGCTTTGCTCATATTTAACAAAGGTGCATCCACCAGTAATGGTTCACCCTTGATTTGCCGTTTGGTTGCCAAATTTGCCATTTGCTGGAAGGCTTCGATATATTGGGGCCGGCAGTCTGGGTACCCACTGTAATCTACTGCATTTACGCCGATAAATATATGGGAAGCAGCCAGCACTTCAGCCCAGCCCAGGGCGAAGGAGAGAAAAATGGTATTTCTGGCCGGCACATAGGTGACCGGGATTTCTTCCTGGTCATGTTTTCCTTCTCCATGAGGAACAGCGATCTCCGAGGTCAGAGCGCTGCCCCCAATTTGCCGCAAATCAAACTTGACCAGAAAATGACGTTTTACAGCCATACTGATGGCCAGTTTTTTAGCCATTTTCAACTCAAATTTATGTCTTTGCTCATAGTCAAATGAGATGGCATAAGTTTCAAATCCTCTGTCCAGGGCTATAGACAGGACAGTGGCTGAATCAAGACCGCCGCTTAAAAGGACAATTGCCCGTTTTATATTTTTACTGTCCGACATAAATAAACCTGTAGGCAACAATTGAGGTAAAGAGCCATGTGGTCAGGATGGCCACTAATGATACCCTATTTAGCGGCAATTTACAACCGGCAAATCTTTCTCCTTTTATTATCCCTATCTTTGCTATACAATATAGCCGTGTTATTTATAAAATAAAATTTTTCTGCCAATGACCCCAAATATGGATCATAATTTGCCTAAGGACAATGTAATTTTTGTTCATCTCTTGCGCCTGGGCGACATTATCAGTTGCCTTCCTCTTCTGTCCACTCTTTTTAATCGTAGATCTGAATCAAAATTGCACCTATTAATCAATGACCAATTCAGCCAGGTTAAGCACATATCTCCATCTTTTATCAACATGCTCACTTTTCCCCGTAGGGAATTACAAGAGTTATACCGTAGCGGTCAATACAATTGCCTGGAGATTCACTCTTTACTCAAAACCCGCTTGACCCAACTAAAAAGTTTAGTGGGAGAGCCAGTCAACCTGGCAGTTAACCTGACCAACAATTTACTCAGTGGGCATTTACTCTCCATGCTGGCTCCCCGCCACTATTTGGGATTATCCATTAACTCCAGCGGGAAAAAGGGTATCTACAACAAATGGTTTATCTATTTGAACCAGTTGGGTAACCATCCGGTTGAAAATGTTTTTCATTACCTGGATATCTATAAAAATGCCTTGGGACTGGAAAGGATAGAGATGGATGGAGCGGTGGAGATATCAACCACTGCCCGACAGCGGGCGAACCAGATAATGATAGAGTGCGGCTTTGCCAATCACTCCCCCTTGCTGGGCCTGCAAGTTTTTAGTAGCGATCCCAAAAAGAATTGGCCGCAAAAATCTATAGTTTCTCTGTTAAAACTGGTAAAGAAAAAATATCCTGACGCTTTGCTGGCTCTTTTAGGGGCTCCCTGGGAACAGCATCAGTTGGAAGAGATTTCCCGAACCCAGAGTAATACCGTGGTTATTTGTCAGGATTTGGCTGTGACCGCCGTTATATTGGAAAAATTCCAGGTTTTAATTACCCCTGATACTGCCATTAAACACCTGGCTGCCATTTTACCATCTGGGCCCGCTATATTAGAGATAGCCCAGGGGCCGGCATCACCAACGCAAATGGGGCCCTATGGTCACGGTCATGTTATACTGGCTCCGGAGTTAACCTGCTACCCTTGTGGACACAGCAGCCTTTGCGATTCCAATCCCACCCTGTTGTGCGGAGAATATGTTAAGCCTCAGAGGGTGGTTGATGTTCTCGCCTTACTGGTGGCAGGTGAAAAGATAGAGCCCGCCTCTAAGGATGGAGTCAATTTAATGGTTTCTTGCATAGATAACCAGGGCAATTATTTTTTAAATGGAAAAGGCGATAATTATCAAAAATGGTTAGAAAGACGGCGTCTGTGGGAGGATAAGTTGGTAAAAACTGCGGTGTCAAACCGGCATTAAAAAGCGGAAGTAAATAACCAGGGATTGAAATCCCGGGAATTATATTCGTTCTTAATTTTAATTTTTAAAAGGTCTATTTTATGATATAATTAAAAATATCTATCTGGGAATACTACAAACAATTTATTTTTATCCGATTTACCATGAAAAAAATCTTATTCTTCTCGGTTATTTTATTGTTTCTAATCACCTTCTCTTTTTTATCCATAGCCCAGGAAAAGAAAAAGCCCCCCTCTATGGGCAATATTGTTATCAAACCGATTGCCAAGATACCTGCAGAAGTGGCTAACAATTATAAAATTGTGGGTACCATTGTCGCAGAAAAATTATCTGACTCCTGCATTGTGATAAAAATTGGCGGGAGCAAAAATTCATCGGTAAAAACCTACCGGGTGGGAGAGATAATGCATGGGTTTTATAAATTGGAGTTCGTGGAACGGGGTGTAGGGATATTTATCTCTTTTATGGATGGAAAATTTTATTACCTGAACCTGTCTGAATCATTACCCTCAACCAATTGGTATCAAAAGTATATCAAATCCAAATCCAAATCCAAAAAGAAGAACTGAGCCATCTGTGCCTCCAATTTTTGCGATTACAAAACAATAATTATGAAACCTAAAGTTCTTATTAAAAATTGTCAGGCTTATGATCCCTATAAAATTTCGGTTATTATATATAAAGGTATGGAGGAGTTGGATGTACTGCCCTGGGGCCATACGTTGGTTAAACCCAATACGGTTATTGCCCACCAGCGTTATTATCCCCATGCTTTTACCAGGCCGGAGTTTTTAGAAGGATTGTTTGTCGCCATTAAGCAGCGTGGTAGGCAGTTGCTGGATAAGATTACCCTTGGTGAGCGGTGTGGAATAACCATTCCTACTCGCTACTCCTTTTTGGAGGCTGGTTACTATCCGGTTTTAAAACGGCATCAAGTAGAGCCCTGCTACTTTGAAGAGGTTGAGCAAGTAAAAGTCAGCCTGGATTCACCTCCGGCTTTGCGCCCTTTTATTTATGTGCCAAAACCGGTGGTGGATAATGCGTTTTTTATAAGTGCTCCCAAGTTTAAAGCTCATCCCTGGACCAAGGTGACGTTTTCGCTGAAAAATTTAATCGGCATCCAGGATGACAAACACCGACTCATAGATCATGACTATAAGTTGGAGATGAAAATTGCTGATCTACAGCAGGTCGTCACTCCAGGTTTTATTGCGGTTGACGCTATTACTGCCGGGCAAAAAACCATGCTTACCCCGGTGCCCTTTAAACTAGGTCTTATTATTATGGGTACCAACTCAGTAGCGGTAGATGCTGTATGCACCAAGATTGCCGGGCTGGAGCCGAAACAGGTGGACCATATCGACCTGTGCGCTCAACGTGGAATGGGTCCAATCGATCTGGATCAGATTGAGATCTCCGGTGATGTCAGTCTAGATGAGGCGATGAAAAGGACTAAAGGTTTTGAATTGACTCTGGGCACGGTGGAGGATATTTTTAATAAACCTTCTAGCAATATTACCGTTTCAGCTGGCCCGCCTCCTGAACCGGAACAATATAACTATTGCTGGGGTGGTTGCACTGGAGCCCTGTTTGAAGGGGTGCAGATAATAGAGGCCATGCAACCCAGGGTATATCAAGAGGTTCGTCCCATGCATATCGCTTTTGGCGATCTCAGCGACCGGGAGATTAAAGTCAAAGGTCAGGAGCGAGTTCTGTTTATGGGAGATTGTGCCAAGTATAAAGGAGAAATCGCTGGCGAATCTGTGGATATCGCTTGCCAGTATACTCCCAGAGATCAAAAAGATCCTCATTGTGTCAAAAGCCAGGGGTTGATCTCCAAAATTATCAAATACCTTATTATAATGATTGCCAATTGGGGCAAAACGGTGATTAGGGTCCCTGGATGCCCGGTATCAGTGGCGGAAAATGTCCTCTTTGTTTCCCATATAGGCCGGACCAAAAATCCCTATCTGGACCTCAGGGTTTGTTTGAAATTTACCTACTGTTTTTTAATTTCTAAAATGGTGATTTTATACAGAGGTGTTGCTCGCTGGATTGGGCGAATTTTTTAACCTGGAGCACGTTTGAGAATGAATTGAGATTCGGTAACGGATAACTGTAACTTCACTACCGAGGTGATTTAGCCAATATCTCACTGAGCATAAAAAGCACTCTGCCTTGCTGTCCGCCATCCTTTAAAGTTGCTTCCTCCCTCTGGTTGGCCGGCTGATGTAAAAAATCCTCCCAACTATTGATTTGAACAAAAATTTTAGCCAATTCGTCCTCCCGGGGGAGAAAAGTCAAGAGAGTTTTTCCCTCAATGGTGGATTTTCTGGCCATAAATTGTTGGTAAAAATTGGCATAGGCACTCTTATAGGCTGACTGGCAATAGATATCCGTCCCTGATAGCATCCATTTTTTTAATATTGGCCGGTCAAAGAGTTGCTCCAGAGTCTCTCCCACCCAAAATAGGGGTAAAGGATTCAATTTCGCCAGAGAGAAATGGTCTAAAAAAGATCGGAAGATATGAGGATTTGGCTCTACTACCAATATTTTCCCCTGAAAAGTATCAACCAGTGGTTGCAAATAGTGCCCCAGGCCGGCCCCCAGTAAAATCAGGCGGGGAAAAATAGTTTTTGAGACTATTTGGGCGGCAATTTTATTACCCTCCTGGCCGGGATTAATCTGACTGTGAAACAATTTACCCTGGTATTTTAGAGTGTATCCTCCATGTTTCGCCTCTTTCACCTCCAGTTTTGGCTCCGGATTGAGGCGGTTCATAAATTCCGGGAGTTCAGGCATTTGTGATGCCAATATTTGATAGTTTGGTTGAAAAAAAGAGGTAAATGTCATGCCAGACCAAGAGTAAATATCATTTACAGTTCAATTATTGTTATTTTACACCAGAAATTATGGTTATGAAAGTTTATTTGAGAATTTGGATGTGCTAACTATTTGTTTGACACAAATTGTAGCAGTGGTATAAATTGCCTTTTATAGTTTCAGGAAAAGCGGCAGTATATAAACTGGGATTGAAATCCCGGGAATTCTTTTCTTTCTTAAAATCAGGAGGATGTCATGGCGATAGTAAAACCTTTTTGTGGATTAAGACCAATAAAAGAGATGGCTGAAAAAGTGGCTAGTCCCCCATACGATGTAATCTCTTCTCAAGAGGCGGCAGAGATGGCTTCAGACAATCCGTTCTCTTTTTTGCATGTGGTAAAATCTGAGATTGATCTCCCTCCTGAAACCGATCCATATGATCCTCGGGTTTATCAAAAGGCAGCGGAAAATTTGAATAAATTGCAGCAAGAGGGGATTTTGGTCCGTGATGCTGTACCTTGCTTTTACCTTTATCAACAGATTATGGGTGGGCACAAACAGATAGGTCTGGTGGCCTGTACCTCGGTGGAGGAATATCAGCAGGATATTATTAAAAAACACGAGTTGACCCGTGAAGTAAAAGAGTTGGACCGTACTAATCACGTAAGCCATCTAAACGCCAATAGCGGTCCGGTATTTTTAACCTATAAACAGCAGTCTAAGATCGATTCTCTGGTGACTGATTTCATCGATAAAAATTCACCAGAGTACGATTTTACCAGCCAGGGGATCAGGCATACTTTTTGGAAGGTGGATAAGAGTGATATAATTGCTGAATTGGAGGGACTGTTTGTCAAACAAACCTGCCTCTATGTCGCTGATGGCCACCACCGATCAGCCGCAGCCACCCGGGTGGCTAAGTTGCGCCAGGAGGAAAACAGCGGACATGATGGTAATGAGGAATACAACTTTTTTCTATCGGTGCTATTCCCGGACAACCAGATGCTTATAATGGCTTACAACCGGGTGGTAAAAGATTTGGGAGACTATAATGCCACCCAGTTTTTGGAGCAATTGAACCAGAATTTTCAAGTGGAGCCACAAGATGAGGCTTTTGAGCCTCCGGTCAGACACCAGTTCGGCCTCTACCTGGAGGGTAAATGGTATTCTTTGCAGGCCAATGAGGGGACTTTTTCCGACCAGCATCCAGTGGAGAGTCTGGACTGCAGTATTTTACAAAAAAATCTTTTGGAGCCGGTTTTGTCCATCGGTGATCCCCGCAAAGATGAGCGGATCAATTTTATCGGCGGCATTCGTGGGCTGAAGGAGTTGGAACGGCTGGTGGACAGCGGCAATTACCAGGTGGCTTTTTCCCTTCATCCCACCAGTGTAGAGCAATTGATGACTCTGGCTGATGCCGGGGAGATAATGCCTCCCAAGTCCACCTGGTTTGAGCCCAAACTTAAGAGTGGGTTGGTAGTCCATGCACTGGATTAATTGTGGATCCAAATAAAAAAAGGGGCCAGGCAAAAAAGCCTAACCCCCCGATTCCACTGGAGCCAAGAATGAGATTCGAACTCACGACCTGCGCATTACGAATGCGCTGCTCTGCCAACTGAGCTATCTTGGCATATGTTGAAATCATTGAGGAAATTGCAAGTTTGCCCTAATGATTGCCCCACTTTTCCTTTACGCTAAAAATATTCTCGTAATTACCTGATATTACTTGTTGATTATGATTTTTCATGGTATATTCTTATCGTTAATTCCAAATGGTAGTGCGCCAAATTTACGCCAAATTTACGCTAAAAATTAAGTTCCAGTTGGCTGTAAATTACTTGCACTGGAGGAAATTATATTGGCAACTATTCGGAAAGTCAACGGGAAAAAAGGGACCACCTATCGAACTGAAGTTAGAAGAACCGGCTATCCATATCAGGCAAAAAACTTCAAACGCCGTGGTGATGCCGAGCGATGGGCCAGGAAAGTTGAAAGAGAAATGGATGCCGGAACTTGGCGCAATGTGAAGGGTGCAGAAAAATTAGTATTGGCCAAGGCTTTGGATAGATATTTTGAAACAGTATCGCCTAAGAAGCGTCCAAGCACCATGAAGAGAGAGGGACAGATTATTCCCCATATTAAAAGGATAATAGGCAAATACACCTTGACCCAGATTACCGAAGATAAA
>CAZTWC010000189.1:0-7241 GCA_964617105.1 uncultured Myxococcia bacterium | reverse complement strand
GCACCTTATTTTCCCTGGCAAATTGAACCGCTAATATTTTCCCTTCGATGCCGCGGGAACCAAAGCCTCCTGGAACCAAAATTCCATCCAGGTTTTTCAGCATCACCTCGGACCCCTTCTCCTCGATTTGAGTAGAATCGATAAAGTGAAGATTGACCTTGGCATTGTTGGCAATTCCACCGTGAAGAAGCGCCTCGTTCAGGCTTTTGTAGGATTCGGTCAACTGGACATATTTTCCGATTATGCCAATGTCCACTTCAAATTTGGGACAGCTCAGTTTTTCAAATAACTGGTGCCATTTTATTAAATCGGCCGCCCTGGACCAAATATTTAGCTTTTCGCATATCTTATCATCCAACCCTTCCCGCTGATACAACAGAGGAATTTCGTAAATATACTTCACATCTCTAGCGGTAATTATGGCAGAAGGCTGCAGATTGCAAAACAAAGCCAGCTTTTCCTTGATCTCATGGCTTAGATCGCGATCCGCCCGGCAGAGAAGAATATCGGGCTGAATACCAATCTCCCGCAGATTTTTTACCGAATGTTGGGTGGGTTTGGTTTTAAGTTCACCTGAGGTAGGCAGATAGGGGATCAAAGAAAGATGGATAAAAATCACATTTTCAGGTCCCTCTTCAACTTTAAATTGACGGATAGCCTCAAAAAAAGGCATCCCTTCAATATCGCCTACCGTACCGCCGACTTCACCAATTAGAATATCTACACCATCGGCAGCCTGACGAATATTTTCTTTGATCTCGTTAGTTATGTGGGGGATCACCTGGATGGTTTGTCCTAGTAATTCCCCCTCTCTCTCCTGGTTGATCACCGAAAGATAAACCTGACCAGTGGTAAAATTATTCTTAGTCCCTAGCCGGCATGAGGTAAAACGCTCATAATGCCCCAGGTCCAAATCGGTTTCCACCCCATCGTCAGTGACAAAAACCTCTCCATGTTGGAAGGGATTCATGGTTCCCGGATCAACATTTATATAGGGATCCATCTTGAGCAAAGATATCTTCAACCCCCGGTTTTCCATCAAAGCCCCAATGGAAGCGGCGGCAATACCCTTACCCAGAGATGATAGCACCCCTCCGGTTATGAAAATATATTTGGTTTTGTTTTTTTTCATCACCCTGCTTTCAACTTTTCAATCATTTCGGGAACTGCTTTAAATAGATCTGCCACCAATCCGTAATCGGCAACACTAAAAATCGGTGCTTCTTCGTCTTTGTTGATGGCAACGATCACTTTGGAGCCCTTCATCCCGGCCAAATGCTGAATTGCACCGGAAACACCGCAACCAATATACAAATCTGGAGCAATAATTTTTCCAGTCTGACCTACCTGGAGGTCATTGGCACACCAACCCGCATCCACCGAGGCTCTGGTGGCTCCCACCGCGGCCTTGAGCAAGTCTGCCAACCCTTCAATCAATTGCAGACCTTCCGTACCCTTAACGCCGCGTCCAGCGGCAATTACAGTAAAAGCCTCAGTCAAATCTGGCCGTTCCGATACGGATTCATCAAATTTCACAAAAGAGGTTTTGACGGTTGACATATCCAGATCAAACTCCACCGGCACTATCTCGACGCCCTTCTCATCTTCGGGAGCAGGATCAAATTCGGTAGCCCGCACAGTCACCACTTTTTGCTCAGTGGCCAATTCAACCCGGGCAATAGCATTACCGGCGTACACGGGCCGTTTGAATAGATTGGGGGCATCACCCAAATCCACGATATCACTGGCCATGGCGCATTTTAACTTACCAGCCACCCTGGGCATCAAATCTTTACCCATAGCACTGGCGGTTGTGGCCACTAACCCTACGTCATTATTGGTAACAATATGGTTAAGAACATGGGCGTAGGTTTCAGTTAAATAGTTTTCCAGATCAGCATGATCCGCCAAAAATATTTTATTGGCACCATACTTTTTTACCTTCTCGGCAGCATCAGCCACATCTTTTCCCAGCACGGCAAAATATAATTCGCCGCCATTGGCGGCTATATATTGCTTAGCCATGGAAATAGTGGGCAAATTGGAATTTTTTACCTGATTTTTAAAAAGTTCTATAAAGACCAAAACATTTGCCATTTTGCAACTCCTTTATCAGTCTACCCCTGAATAAATTCAGGACAATAATATTATTAAGATATTATTATGCTAAATAACCTTGGCTTCGTTTTTCAATTTATCCAGCAAGGTATCCACATCTGGAACGATTTCTCCTGCCTTGCGGGAAGGCGGTTCTTCCAGGCCTAAAGTTTTTATCAACAAATCGGGCTCTACCCCCAAATCTGCAAAACTGGTGGATTCCAAAGGTTTTTTCTTGGCCTTCATAATGTTAGGCAGTTTAGGTAATCGTGGTTCGTTAAGCCGCAAGTCGGCCGAAATCACGGCCGGCAGTTGCACACTCAGGGTCTCCAGGCCGCCGTCAACTTCGCGGGTAACCTGTATCGACTTCTGGTCGTCAGCCATCTCAACCTCAGAGGCAAAACAAGCCTGGCCATAACCAAGGTATTCAGCCACCAACTGAACCGCCTGGTTGGCATCATCGTCTACCGCCTGTTTACCCATAAGAACCAAGTCGGGCTGCTCTTTTTCAACGATCTTTACCAACGTCCTGGCCACTAAATCGGAGTCAATGGGTCCCTCCTCTTTTACCAGGATAGCTTTATCTGCACCCATAGCCAACATGGTTCGTAATTGCTGTTGGGCTTCATCACCGGCAATTGCTACCGCCACTATCTCTCCGCCTACCTTCTCCTTGATTCTGATAGCCTCTTCTACTGCTATTTCATCAAAAGGATTGATGGCAAAATTAATACCATCCATAACAATGCCGCTACCGTCACTGAGTAGTTTGATTTTTGCTTCCGGGTCTACAACCCGCTTGCAGGTAACCAATATTTTCATGGGTCAACCTCCTTTACAATGTGAAAAACTATACTCGAAAATTACACTAATATTTAAATGAGTCAAGCGCTATTTTTATCTATACACAATCCCTGACAAAGTAAGGAAAAAATCTGCCCGGGAGCATCATCTATACTCCACTTTTTACTTTGCAGAGAAAATCTTAAAGTAATCTCATCCAAAGCACCGAAAATAAACCGCGCCACCATTTTAGCCGGTAATTGGTTGTTGTAAACCCCGGCCTTCTGCCCTTCCAGGATCAACCCCTCGATAAACTGTAAGTAATCATGAAAATATGGATTTTTGTAGTCTTTCATAAACTTGTGAGACTGCCGTAACTCTATGGTCAGCACTTCGGCCAAATCTCGGTTATTTATGATATTCTTAAAATAACTCAGGATAAATAGACGCAGTTTTTTACTACAATCTTCGACCTCTTTTAACTCGGTCTTTAATATTTGAAGAAATCCACTCATCTTTTCTTCAAAGAGAGTTATTAAAATATCTTCCTTGCTTTTAAAATAAAGGTAAATCGTGCCGTCAGCTACCTTGGCGGAAGAGGCAATTTCCGAAACCGTGGTCTTGTAAAATCCCTTCTTTGCAAAAACGGCTATTGCGCTATCGATTATTCGCTGCCTTTTACCGGCATCTTTCATGCCTGAATCTCCACTAATTACTGAATACAGAAAAATGAATGAGCATTCATTCAGGCTAGCATGGGGGTAGGGCAAAGTCAATGACAAATTTATTTGCACAAAAAATCATTCTGGAATAAAGTAAAGTTCTAAATTGTTATTATTTACTTTCCCTTTTACCGGATGTGCAGAAAGTTACCCCTATGAAAAAGACCAAAGTTCTATTTGTTGATAAGCAACCCGCCGAGTGTAATATATTGATGTCTTACCTGCCCGATTCAGAATTCTCTACCAATGCTGAAGCGAGTGGGGAGGATGCTTTAAATTTCATCCGACATGATGTTCCCGATGTAATAATCCTCGATATAACCCTGCCCGGAATTAGTGGATATGATGTATGTAAGTGGTTACGCAGCGGCCAGAGGACGAAAAAAGTTCCCATTATTTTAATCACCGATCCCAATGCCACCGATGAAAAACTACGAGGTCAACAAGTGGGGGCGGACGATTTCATAGACCGGCCGATAGACAAACAGGAATTAATCGCCCGAGTAAGGTCTTTGGCCCGGATACGGCACTATGTCCAACTGTTGGAGGGCGATAACAGTGACATTAATGTCCAAATAGCCCTGGGTGACCAATTAAATAAATTGGTAACTAAATTCATCCGCACCCCATTAATCTCATCATACGGCGCCTTGCAGTTGGGCTTGATGAAAACTCGCTCCCTTTTGGACGACAAGCATCGCAAACATTTTGAGAAAGCCTTTTTCTCCCTCTATGATGTGGTAAACACTATAACCAACCTCTTCGATGAAAACCGGATCAACGATAATACATATCCTTTTAAAAATAAATCCCTTGATTTGCAGATGATTACTGCCAGCAAAATTCAGGTATTACAATACCAGATAGATCAGGCTGAAATTGAGATAGAAGCAAACTATGATGAGGATATAAAGAGTATTGAAGGCGATGACTATTTAATTGGCCGGGTGGTGGAAAACCTGCTTTCCAATGCTATCCGAAGTGCGATAACTCAAAAAGAACGAACCGTTACAGTAGATTTATACAACAGTTGCCCGGAAGGTGAGGAAGAAACCGTGATCCTCTGTTTCCACTCTTTTGGAAAAACTATCTCTACCAGCCAAAAATCAAGAATTTTTCAGCGCTTTGGCCTGCTGGATGAAGTGACTGTGGGCCGTAAATATTACGGTGGGACGGGGCTGCCTTTCTGTAAACGGATAATTGAGCAGTATGGAGGCCAAATCTGGTTTGATAGTGATTCAGAAAGCGGCAACTCCTTCTATGTTTCTTTCGTAATCTCCCAGGAATAGGGCTCTTGAGGATGGCGAAGTGACTTCTCGGACGGCAACTATGGGATAAATGAAAAAACCTTCCCTGTTAAAAAATTTCAACTGGCTTCTGCTAATCAACCTCATAGCTATATGCCTTATCGGATTGCTTAACCTTTATTCCGCCTCCATAGCTAAAAACAGTAATCTCTATATTCATCAACTCTACTATTTTCTACTCAACATTCCTCTAATGACCATAGTTATGGCCGTAGACTACCGCCTATTGGACAGGTTTGCCTATTTTATCTATTTGCTGGCCATTTTTCTATTAATTCTAGTACTTTTCAAAGGTAAAGTGGTAGGTGGTTCACAAAGATGGCTCGATCTGAAAGTGGTAAGTTTTCAACCTTCTGAATTTGCCAAAGTGGCGGTTATTATTGCCCTGGCCCACTATTTTCACCACCATAAATCCAGGGGGTCATACAACCTTAGAGAGTTAGTTAAACCTTTTATTTTAATCGCCATTCCGGTGACTTTGATCTTGAAAGAGCCAGACCTGGGGACTGGTATTTTGGTATTTGCCATCGCTATCTCCATGGTGTTGTTTGTCAGGGTCAGACTATATTCTCTCTTGCAATTGGCTATTTTGGGGTTGGCTGGGTCGGCGGTTGCCTGGTTCTGGGTTTTGAAGGCCTATCAAAAAAGGCGGATCTTTGCATTTTTAAATCCCGGAGGAGACCTTTTAGGGGCCAATTACCACTCTCGCCAATCTATGATCGCAGTTGGTAGTGGTAAATTCTGGGGCAAAGGCTTAACGGAAGGGACCCAAACTCAATTGCGTTTCTTGCCCGAACAGCACACCGATTTTATCTTCAGTGTCTGGGCCGAGGAATGGGGCTTTTTGGGCGCCACCCTGTTGTTACTGCTCTTTTTAACCCTGATCACTCAAATCATATACGTGGGCCGAAACGCCAGGGACAAATTCGGAATATTACTTTGCGTGGGCATAGCCGCCATGGTCTTTTGGCACCTTATTGTCAATATCTGCATGGTCACCAGATTAATCCCAGTGGTGGGAGTTACCCTCCCTTTTATGAGTTACGGCGGCTCCTCGCTAACCATGTTTCTGCTCCTGATCGCCCTATGTTTAAATATTAGCTGCCGAAAAAATATTTTTTAACGGCTTGCTCAAAGCAACTCTTTTAAGAATTGGCCGGTAAATGAATCCGTATTTTGAGCCACCTGGGAAGGTGTACCCCGGGCCACCACCTGACCGCCACCATCGCCACCTTCGGGTCCAAGGTCAATAATGTAATCAGCGGTTTTTATCACATCCAGGTTATGCTCTATAACCAACACGGTATTACCCTGGTCCACCAAACGATTTAAAACCTGCAGCAGTTTCCGGATATCCTCGAAGTGAAGACCGGTGGTGGGCTCGTCCAGGATGTAGAAAGTCTTGCCGGTGCTCCTTTTGCTCAACTCACGGCTTAACTTAATCCTCTGAGCTTCGCCGCCAGAGAGAGTAGTGGCTGACTGGCCCAGGGTGATATAATCAAGACCAACGGCCATTAATGTTTCCAGTTTTTTGCGGGCAGCCGGAATATGCTCTAAAAACTGGTACGCCTGAGCAATGGTCATATCCAGAATATCGGCAATATTTTTTCCCTTGAACTTGATCTCTAAGGTGTTGCTATTGTAACGCCTGCCCTGGCAAGCTTCGCAAGTCACAAAAATATCGGGCAAAAAATGCATCTCTATACGTAATTGCCCGGCTCCCTGACAGGATTCACAGCGTCCGCCCTTAACATTAAAAGAGTAACGTCCCGGCTTATATCCCCGCATTTTGGATTCTGGCAATTTTGCGTACAACTCGCGTATATAAGTAAAAAGACCCGTATAAGTAGCGGGATTTGAACGAGGAGTCCGGCCGATAGGACTCTGATCAATATCTATCTCCTTGTCTATCTGCTCCCAACCGATAATCTCTTTTAAGGGGAGGTTGGGATTCAACTTGGAGCGCCGGTTTACCTTTTCCTTCAAAGCCGGATACAGGGTATCGAATACCAGCGAACTCTTTCCCGAACCAGAAACACCAGTGACGCAGCACAGCACCCCCAGAGGAAAATCTACCTGGATATTTTTCAGGTTATTGGCCCGGGCTCCCACCAGTTGCAATTGCCCCCGGGGAGAACGTTGAACTGAAGGCATCTCTATTTTGAGCCGTCCGGACAGGTAGGCGCCGGTAAGGGACTGTTGGTTATCAATGATCTGGTCCACTGTGCCGCTGGCTACCACCTGACCGCCATGCACACCAGCGCCTGGCCCCATATCCAACACGTAGTCTGCCTCTCTTATGGTGTCAGCATCGTGCTCAACCACCAGCACG
>CAZTWC010000188.1:0-7273 GCA_964617105.1 uncultured Myxococcia bacterium | reverse complement strand
ATCCCGGGGGTGAGTTGAATGGTTTTCATAATATCTTTTTCACCCATGAAGACTGGAATCTGCTCTAACTCCTCAATTTTAAATTTCTCCACACTAATATCGGTTGAGGTTATGTGGTGGTCCTTTTTCTGATCGGTGACCACCATTTTATCCAATATCATCACCTTAGAATCTTTGGCAGTTGGAGGCAATTTTTCCGAGGCACTGTCAGTTTTGGGCTGGGCAGCATCGGATTTTGGCTGGGCGGACTTGCCGGGCTCAGTGGTCTGGGCCTGGGATGCTGTTATCAACAGGAAACAGGTCAAAAACGCCAGCAATTTCAGTGAGGTCAAAAAACGTTCCATGATAATTCTCAGGCAATCCGTGTATTGTCATGACATATAACTCCCAATACTCTATGCCCAACTGGCAAAGTCCTATCTTATTCTGGGTGAACAAACCCTGGCAGAACGTTATGCCAGCATAGTTTTAGACACCACTCGAAAAACTCAAAGTATTTGAAATTATTTGGTTTCCCTGACTATTTAACTCTAAAGATAGTATCCAGCACTGTTCCATCCACCCACTTCACCACCCCGATAATTTCATCGGTGAATTCAGGCTTTTGGACAGAACCGCCGCAAAGGTCATCCACTTCCTCTTTAATTTCCTCGATTGGACGAATTGGCAAACCAGAATTACTGGTGGCCGAAATCAAATCCTGCCGGGACGGATTGATGGCGATACCCCGCTCTGTTACTACTACGTCAATAAGTTCTCCAGGGCCAACCAGGGTGGTTACCCGGTCAACAATTATAGGGATCCGGTTCCTAAATGAAGGGATGGCCAAAATGGTGCATTTACTGGAAAGGCAATTCTGCCAACCACCGATTCCATGAAGCAGTTTACCGTCAGAATGGGTAACCACATTTCCGTTGAAATTAAGGTCAACTTCAGTGGCTCCCAGGACCAGACAGTCCACCATGGATGCAAAATTTCCTTTTCCATGCCAGTTGTAAGAAGTAAAGGGCGAAGTGCCCACATGATTGGTATTTTCTCTCATGGAGCGGACACCTTCTAAATCAAAGGTCTGACCGTCCAAAATATAGTCAGTAAGGTCCTCTTCCAGCATCTCAACCAGGTATTTGGTCGAACCGCCGCGAATAAAACGGGCCCTTATTTTTTCCTCTTTCATCATCTGCTTCAGAAACATGGCAAAGGCCAGGGCAGTGCCCCCGGCTCCAGCCTGAAAACTAAATCCATCACGCATAATCCCTGCTTTTTTTATAAACTGGGCAGTCTGTTCGGCGATTAGGAGCCGGTCAGGAGATTTGGTTATTTTTGTGGTGCCGGAGACGATTTTCGAAGCATCGCCCACCTTGTCCAATTCGACCACATAATCTACGTTATTCCCCTGGATCTGCCAGGGGAAACAAGGGAAAGGCACCAAATTGTCAGTAACTATGATGCATTTATCAGCATAAATAGAATCGGCCAGGCCAAATCCCAGAGAACCGCAGGCTGACGGACCCCGATCTCCGGTGGCATTGCCAAAGCAATCGGCGGTAGGCGCCGCCAAAATGGCGATATCTATATGCACCTCACCATCCTGTATTGCCTGCCACCTGCCGCCATGGCTTCTTAAAACCGAAAGCCCACTCATTTTTCCGGAAGAAGCATAATCTCCCAGAGGGCCATTGAGGGAGCCTTCAATCCAGCGGATGACACCGCTGTCAAGGTGTTTGATCAGAGGCTCATGACAGGGAAAAGCCGCAGAAGGGAACCACATTAAATCTTTTACCCCCAATTCAGCGGCAATGTCGAAAACCTGGGTCATTAGTAAATCACCATTCCTAAAATGATGGTGGGAAGAGATGGTCATACCATCCCTAAGCCCACAGGCTACCAATGCTTCCTTGAGGGAAGGTTTGCGTTTGTCGCCATTTGGCGGAAAATCCTGACAGGCAACCACAGGTGGCGCTGCCTTTTTACCTTGGGGCCGGTATTTTCCAATCCCTTTATAGGCAACTGATTCTCTACCATTTACCATGGTTGGGACTATCCTTCCCGCTGCATTTTTTATAAATTCAAGATTGTCTTTCATCGATTTCTTCCTTATTGTCCTGAGGCACTCTTCCAGTTTGACGCTAAAATACCGCTATCTACAGCCAAATTTATAGTGCGGATAGCTCGTTTGACCACCGGAGGATCGATCATTTTGGAACCCAGAGAAACAACTCCCAGCCCTTTTTTCTCTGCTTCATCAAAGGCGAATACAATTTTCTGGGCTTTAGTGATTTCTGCTTGAGAAGGCGCAAAACCCTGATGAATAACGCTGATTTGCCTGGGATGAATACAACCCTTACCGTCAAATCCCAGTCCCTTGGCCTCCAGCACCGATTCTTGCAAGCCCTCCATATCCCCAACATCGCTGAAAACCGTGTCAATTGCTTGAATACCGGCAGCCCTGGCCGCATTTACTAACATGGAGCGCGCCAGAAATGATTCAGTCCCTTCCAGGGTGCGGGAGGTGCCAATATCAGCTGTATAATCCTCCAGGCCAATTGCCAGGGAAACAATGTTGGGACTGGACTGGGCAATCTGCAAAGCATTGAGAACCCCCATGGCAGATTCTAAAATAGGCATTAAAAATACTGGCTCTTCTCTTTGGCATTCTCTCTTGATAGCATTGATGCGGGTGTCAATTGCCTTTACCTGGTCGGGTGATTCCACCTTGGGGATTAGAATGAGATGGACATTATGAGGCACAACCGCGTCTAAATCTTCCATTCCCAAATCTCCCTGATTAATCCGGACCATCCGTTCAGCGCCGAAAAAGTCCAACGTTCTCAACGCATTGCGGACAATCAAGCGGGCGGAAAATTTTTCTATCGGCGCAACCGCATCTTCCAGATCCAGAATCACGCCATCCGGTTTATGGAGACCTGCATTAAGCATCAATTTTGGCTGATTTCCAGGTAAATAGAGGCGGCTTCTACGAAATTTATTCCGCCAACTCTTATAGGTGCAAAAATTTTTCATTTCCGGGAGGACTTCGGTTTTATTTTCAGGATGAGCCATTTTTACAGCGGCTTCAATCCTGGCGCTTATAACAAAAGGGAGAGCGCCGGCATCCTCGATTTCAAGGCGGCAGTGGTCAATACCCATGGCCGTTAAAACCTCTGCTGCCAATTTTACAATTGAGTCGCCATACAGGGCCGCCACTTTTGAATTTAAAATTATATCGTTTCCTTCACTATCTTTTGAAGAATACTTCACTTTGCAGTCAGATTGGATGGTTGGACCGGTATTTCCCGATAAAAATGTATCACTCATAATTTACTCGCCTATTTAAATTGAGTTTTCAGTTAGTTTTCCCACATAGTAGCCCATAAAGGATCGATTATGGTTCATAACGCAAAGCCTGTTCATAGAAAAATGTTATTATACGAAAAATTCGCTATCTTTTCAAGTGACCTGTTGTGATTTGTTGTTGACTCACAAAAGCCCCCATATGACCCAGCAATATGCTCATTTGAGGGATGAAGCATTGAGGCGGGGTTCTGATTTGGTTGTTGATATAGTGGCAGAAACTCTGGAGCTAGTGGATAGAAAGGTCGTGAACCTGGAGAACTATCAGCAAAAGTAGATATCTTTGCTAAACGTGGTATGGTGAAAGTATCAAAATAATAAGGTCGGGATTGTTATATGAATATTCGTATTTTTATCAGCAGCGTGCAAAAAGAACTCGCTGAAGAGCGGATTACATTGCGGGATTATATCAGCGGTGATCCATTGTTGCGAAGATTTTTTAATATATTTCTGTTTGAAGATATGCCGGCCGCTGATCAACGAGTCGACAAATGTTACCTTGATGAAGTAGAAAAATGCGATGTTTATATCGGCATATTTGGTAATGATTATGGCTGGGAGGATCAAGAGGGCCTCTCTCCAACCCATCGAGAATATTTAAAGGCATCTGAACTGGAAAAACATCGCCTTGTCTATGTCAAAGGCGTTGATGATAACCAGCGGCATCCCAAGATGCAAAAACTAATCTCAAATGCAGGTTCATCGTTGATCAGGCGGCGATTTAATACTGCTGAAGAACTTATTGCCGCAGTATATGCCAGCCTGGTCAAATATTTAGATAATAAGGAGTTAATCAGAGTAGGGCCTTTTGATGCCAGTTACTGCCGGAATTCTGGAGTGAAAGACCTTGATGAAGAAAAGCTCAAACATTTTTTAGGCCTTGCCCGTAGAGCCAGGAATTTCCCCCTATCAGAAGAAACAACCTCTCAAGAGGTTTTAGCCCATCTAAACCTGCTGGATAATGGCCGGCCCACAAATGCAGCAATTCTTTTATTCGGCAAGCAACCACAGCGATTTTTGATCTCCTCTGAGGTTAAATGCGCCCATTTTCACGGTACACAGGTGGCAAAGCCTATTCCTTCATATCAGGTTTATAAAGGCACTGTTTTTGACCTGGTTGATCAGGCTATTGATTTTGTCATGTCGAAAATAAACCTGTGGGTGGGAACCCGTGAAGATGGCCCCCAGGTGCCGGTAAAGTATGAAATTCCCCGTGAGGTGGTGGCCGAGGCCATTGTCAATGCAGTTGCTCACCGTGATTATTCGAGCAATGGCAGCGTCCAGGTGATGTTGTTTGCTGACCGCCTCGAAGTTTGGAATCCGGGGACTCTTCCTCCAACTCTAACTCTGGAAAAACTGCGACAGCCCCATGGCTCTGTTCCAGCCAATCCTCTGCTGGCGGAATCGCTCTATCTGACCAAATATATTGAACGGATGGGCACTGGCACTCGTGATATGATTCAACGCTGTGTAAAGGCGGAGTTGCCAGAGCCAGAGTTTACCCTTTCAGATGGATTTACCATAACCATCTCCCGGCCAGTGCGCCAGGTGGACAATTCTGTAACTCAGGCTACCCCGCAAGTAACCCCGCAAGTAACCCCGCAAGTAACCCCGCAAGTAATAAAATTGCTCGAGAATATAAATGGCGAGCTGTCACGTGAAGAGTTGATGACAGCCGTATCATTAAAAGACCGAAAGCATTTTAGTAGAAATTATCTTAATCCAGCCCTTGATGGCAAGTTTATCGAAATGACACAACCAGAATCACCTAAAAGTCCAACTCAAAAATATCGTTTGACCAAGAAAGGTGAAGAGTTATTGAAAACTATACAAGGTTGATTTTCCTTTAACACCGATTTTCATTATGATCATTGTGGTAACAGATCGGTGGTATAATTATGATCTACCATTAGGTTATGATGCATGTTGTGAGGCAATTTGTAATGCTATTGATAGTTTGGAAATAATGCCAGATCATACCTTAGAGACAGAAAATGCAGCCTTTAAATATGATGTATCCAAAACCACCATCTCTTGGGATGAATTCATAAATTGGCTCTCAGAAAAAAACATGGTCCCTGAGCATCTACAGCGATACGTTGAAAAAACTCCTGGAAATACTAATGATTCCAAAACTGAAGATGAAAATAGAGAAGGTAAATCCAATATTTATCCATTAAATGATCCTCGTCATAGTGAAAATCGCAAACATCAAGAGCGCTGCCGGGCTATAGCAGCGTTGATATGGTCAAAAAATGCGAATATTCCGATAGGGCATATTGCTGAGTCGGAAG
Source organism: uncultured Myxococcia bacterium (assembly GCA_964617105.1). GTDB lineage: Bacteria > CAZTWC01 > CAZTWC01 > CAZTWC01 > CAZTWC01 > CAZTWC01. The sequence goes on along the minus strand of CAZTWC010000188.1, from coordinate 1,628 downwards.
AAATTCTAATTTTTGGCTGTGAAAATAAAAAGAGGGCTCCGGATACAATACGTGACTGGATAAAAGATCTACAAAAAAAAGAAAAGAGTGAAAATAATCCTCAAGGAAGAGGCAGGCCACCAAAGGATGCAGACTTTTCTATTCCAAAGTTTAAATTAACTCCACGAGATGAAAAATAACCCTTTATTTACTGCTAATATGTGGGGGATAGTGTGGGGGACATCAATTTGTTGTATAAAAAAAGGGGCTAGACAAACTGTCTAACCCCTTGAATCATCATTGGTAGCGGGGACTGGATTTGAACCAGTGACCTTCGGGTTATGAGCCCGACGAGCTACCAGACTGCTCTACCCCGCAACAATCAATAGATAACTTAATATAACAGCCATAGAGATAAGTCAAGTGATTAATTCGGGGAATTAAGAGCTCGCTCAAATCTTAATCTTGCTAACGTTACTCTTCAAACAGCCAGGTGGATAGATAGCGCTCACCAGTATCTGGTAATATTACTACTATGGTTTTTTCTTTATTCTCCGGCATCCGGGCTACTTCTAAAGCCGCTGCCAGGGCAGCACCAGAGGAAATTCCAACTAAAATCCCCTCCTCTTTGGCCATTCTTCGGGCTATCTCACCGGCCTGTTCATCTTTTACCGTAACTATCTGATCAATAATGTTGGTATTTAATACTTCGGGGATAAAACCAGCCCCAATACCCTGAATTTTGTGAGTACCGGGCTGGCCGCCTGATAGCACTGGCGAATCCTCCGGCTCAACTGCATAGGTTTTAAAACCTGGTTTCAACTCTTTCAGCACCTGGGAAACTCCGGTAATAGTTCCGCCGGTGCCAACTCCTGCCACCAAAACATCCACCTGCCCATTGGTATCATCCCAGATCTCCAGGGCAGTAGTTTTCTGGTGTACCTGAGGGTTGACCGGATTGTTAAACTGTTGAGGCATAAAACTGTTTTCATCCTCCTGGTCTATCTGGAATGCCTTCTCTATGGCTCCTTTCATCCCCTGGCTGCCCGGTGTAAGCACCAGTTCCGCCCCTAAAGCAGAGAGCATTTTGCGCCGTTCCATACTCATGGTATCCGGCATGGTCAAAATCAGCCGATAACCTTTGATAGCCGCCACAAAAGCCAAACCAATACCAGTATTGCCGCTGGTAGGCTCTACAATTATGCTCCCCTCTTTTAAATGGCCTTCATCTTCCGCCGCCTGGATCATGGCCAAAGCAATACGGTCTTTTACACTGTGCAGAGGGTTAAATGATTCCAGTTTAGCCAACAGAGTAACCGGTAAACCAGAGGCTATTTTATTGATCCTCACCAAAGGTGTATTGCCCACTAATTGAGTCATATCATCGGCAATTTTGGGTCGATCTAGTTTTTTATATTCCATTATATCCTGGCCCCATCTTTAAACAGAAACTATTTGGGTATACTTTGCATAACATCATTATGGGGCTCTACGCTTCTAGTTAGCCACACATTTCCACCGATCACAGAGCCCCGGCCAACGGTTATTCTACCAAGTATGGTCGCACCGGAATAGATAACCACATCATCTTCAATAATCGGATGCCGGGAAATCCCTTTTATGGGGTTGCCGTTCTCATCCATGGGAAA
>CAZTWC010000187.1:0-7317 GCA_964617105.1 uncultured Myxococcia bacterium | reverse complement strand
ATACAAGCTTTATGTGACAATAGCAACCGGGCGAGTGAGCATAGAGGCACAGTGAATAGAAAAGGCTTTACTTTAATCGAAGTTATGGTTTCGGTCTTCTTGGTGGGATTAGTCCTGGTGGCGGTGATGCAGATTGTGCCGGGCATGCTAAAAGTTGGCACGAAAGTAGAAGTTGTTACCAAAGCCACTTTTTTGGCGGAGAAGAAGTTAGAAGAGGTTCTTGGTTTGATTGAGAGTGATTACAGCGTTAATCGCACTCAGGCTGCAACTGCTTTTCCTTCTCCAGATACTTTATATAAGTTTACCGTCAGCGACGATGCCGGCGCGGATATAAAAGTTTTAAATGTCACGGTTTGGAACGATGATGATGGTGATGGGGTAATAGACTCAGATGAGTATTCAGTCAGCCTTGATACGAAAGTGGCGGATAGGCACTAGATATGGAACAAAGAAATTTTTGGAAACCTGCGAATAAACTTCGCGGTTTCCAAAAAAACAAACTGAAAAAATACGGAAACCGAGACGTTCAGTCTCAGGTTTCCGTTCTACGGAAAGCCGTAACCTTAACCGAGCTCATGATCGTGGTTGCAATAATTGGGATCCTCTTTGTGGCTGTCCAGCCTTATTTTTATACTCTACGCAAAACTTGGCACCTGTCCGATGGCCGGTCGGATATGCTGCAGAATGGCAGGATTGGTTTAGATAAAATGGTAAAACAATTCAGAGAAGCTACGGCTTTGACCAGTATTACTGCTTCTGCTGAAGCTGCGGGTCATATTGTTTTTAGAGATAAGGACGATAATCAGGTGGAGTTTAAAAGATATAATGATGGTGTAAATAATATGTTGGGTTTTGTTCAGAGTGATGTCACTTCCCCTTTGGCCGGGCCGATTGATAGCCTTAAGTTTACTGGCTATGAAGAGGATGGAGTGACCATAACTACCGATGTCGCGGATATAAGATCAATTGCAATTGAGTTAGTTGTGGCAGATCCCAGAGGTGAGATTAGTGCCATGACCTTGTCTTCCAGAGTCTTTATAAGGGTTGAGCCTGTTCCTTTTATTGTGCGATCGGTTAATGAGATTATGTATAATCCAGATGACAGTATTTCTGGCAATGAGGACAAATATTATGAATATGTAGAATTTTATAATGGCACGCCAGATCCAATTGATTTTGCCGGCTGGCAGCTGAGTAATGGAGGCTTTGTTGATGATATCATTGGGGATTCTGTTTATGGCGATGGCTCAACTATTGTTCCTTCTGGAGGCTATGCCCTGATCACTGATGGTGATACCAAGGTTTATGATGGTCTTGTCTACACTGTGTCTGCCGAGGCAATTAGGCTTCGAGTAGACGACAATAATATCGCCAATGGTTTGCATAATCATAGCGATAGCGTAATTATTTTAGATAGTGATGGGAATGCGGTAGATAGTATTACCTATGAAGATTCCTGGGGAGCAGGAGGGTCTGATGGCTTGGGAGATAGCTTGGAACGGATTAGTGCTTCGGGGCCGCCAAATGATCCAGCGAATTGGGAGGATAGTGTTTTAAATGGTACACCCGGCTATGCCAATAACTAATTTACCCCGAGCGAAGGGTAAAAAAGGGGCAATGCTTTTAATAACGGTTTTTATCATTGCCCTGGGAACAATTTTAATCATTGGTTTTTTGCAACTTAGCTTGGCAGATTTGCAAATCGTGCGTAATAATCAATATTCTATCCGGGCGCTTTACATTGCTGACGCGGGTATTCAAGATGCGCTTTATGAATTAGGACAGGATAAAAACTGGAATGCGGGTTTTACGGATAAGGCCTTTGCTGGGGAAATCTATACTGTTGCTGTGGCTGAAATCAGTTCTAAAATTAAAATACTTACTTCTGAAAGTACAGTTGATGGGAGCTTCCAGAGACAAATAGAGATTCAGACCACGGTCCAAGGCTCAGATCCACCCACTATAGACTATTGGAAGGAATTATAATAAACTATAATAGAGGAAAATGGGGAGCGCTGGAAACCTGCGAATGAACTTCGCGGTTTCCAGTAAAATTAAGGAAAGGAAGGAAACCGAGACGTTTAGTCTCTGGTTTCCTTGACTATGAAACTGAAGGATTTTCTAAAAGAGAGAACCGCGATTGTTGGCTTGGATATAGCCGAAGATCAAATTCGTGTGGCCACGATGGAAAAAACTGCCTCGATTGCTGCTTCTCCCGAAACAGTAACCAAAGCCCTAAGACAACTCTGGGCGACTAATAAGATTAAATCCAGAAGAGTTAATCTTACTATCCATGGTTCGGATCTGCTGCTTCATATTGTTACCATACCTCACGTAAAGGATGCAGAAATTCAATCTGTTTTAAGACAGAAAGTCAACCAATACGTGGCCTTTGCGGGTGTTAAGACCGCTATTGGCTGGGAAAAGATCGGGGATGTGGTTGAGGTCGGCGAGAGGAAACTAAAAATCCTTTTAGCCGTAGTTAAGCGAGAGCGGGTGGATTCTTACATAAAAGCGGTTGAAAAAGCTGGCTTATTTATTAATGCCATTGCCTTTCCTTCCTTGGCCAGCTTGCGAGCGCTTAAGCTTAGTAGCTCAAGAGGTAAGAAAATATTTGTGGATGTAGAGAAAAAACAGACCTTTATTCATATTTTAGAAAGGGGAGCGATTACCTTTGTCCACACGCATAATGCCGGCGCGGATTTAGCCGATGACCTGCGCAAGGTTTTGCAAAGGGCTGGAGAGATTAAAAATATCATATTTCATGTGGCAGATGAGGGCCTGCGGGATTTAGCCAAACAACTGGGAGAGAAATTGGGTAAACCAGTGGAGGTGGAATTAAACAAAACCGCACAAGGATTGGCGGGTGCTGAATCATTTAAGACGAACTTATTGCCAGAAGATGTGAGGGAACGTGAAGAATGGCGTCATCACATTGCCTATTCCTTGGGGGCAATAATTGGGGTCTCTCTGTTTATGTTGGTTTTATTTTTTCTTTTTTTATTGGCAGGGTTTATCTTAAATATGCAAATTAGCAAGGTTAAGGGTAGATTAGATAATCCAACTATTCAATTTGCCCAATTAAAAGAGATCGAAAATAAAACCAAGGAAGTTAAAAAATTAATTGCGGGCCGGAGACAATTGGTAGAGAAATTTTATGGTTTTACTTGGGACGATATCTTTGCCGAGTTGACGGGTTTAGTTCCGGAGAAGGTTTATTTGACCAAGATAGGAATTGGTGAAGAAGACATTGTTAGCATTTCCGGAGTAGCGAAGGCCTCAGATTATATTTTCGATTTTATGAATAAATTGAAATCTTCCAAACACTTTAAAAATGTTGACCTCCAAATTGTGCAACAGCAAGAACGAGCGGGTAAGATGATCTCATTTAGGATTTACGCGGAGAAAAATGAATAGCGAGCTTTTTAAAAAGTTCATATTAAGTAGTTCTCTCCAAGAGAGACTAATCGGAATGTGGATAATCCTGTGCCTGATCGTTTTTATCCTATACAAGGCGATGTTGGCCCCCTATGTGGCGCAGGTAGGTGCTTTGTATGGTCAATTAAAATCCTACAGCAATCTTTTGGATGTTAAGTACGGTCGCGCTAAAAATCTTAGTAAGCTCCGACAGGAATATCCGGGGTTAGAGAAAGGCCTGCAGGAACTTAATAAACACTTTTTCAGCGAAAGCGAAGCCGAAAATTTCCTAAAAAAGCTGCCTCAGATCGTCTCGGGTTTTGGCAATAGGATTGTGCTGCTGCGCCCGAAGTCAGAAGGCCAAGTTCTAAGTCGCAGTGAGAAATTAAAAAAACATGTTATTGGTTTGCATCTGCCCGCTGAAAAGGATTTTCTTAAATTTATAGCGAAAAATCGGGATGCTGTTGATGGAGAGGACATGGCCTTTGATCTCTTAAAGGAAGCCATATGCATGATTCCTGAGAGCAAAAGAGAACGTTTTAGGGCTATCTGGAAGCAGAGACGAAATATTGATCCTTATGCTCGGATGAAGATCAAAAAGACTGAGCTGGAAGCAACTATTCAGGGTGGGTTTAAAGGGATTTTGTCTTTACTTGAGTGGTTTGATGAGTATGATAAGGTGATCAGCTTGGATAGGGTCCAAATAGTGACCAAGCCAATTGGAGTGGAGACAAAATTTACTTTAACGGTTTATCAGTTGCTTAATTAAAAACCATGGTTTGTTCAATGCCTGAAGAACGTTTTGTTGTCCGCGATATTAAAGACAAGTTCCTCTGGAGCCTGTGGACGCGCTATCTTGTAGTCGCTTTGGGCCTCTGCTTAAACATATTTGGTCGTGCCTTTTTTCATCCAATTTGGGACTTGGTATTTTTTGTTTTGGCTTATAACATATTTGCTCATTTTTTTTACCAGCAAAACAAGATAGAAAAACTTGGCAAATTTACGGCTTGGGTTGGTCTATTTACTCTTTTTGACACGCTTGCCATAACTTACTTGATTTATATTACGGGTTGGGTGGAAAGCCCCTATTGGTTTTTATACCTCGTATTAATTGTGCTTTCTGGTTTTGGCATGTTTTCTTATTATTCTCTCATGGTGTTTTTTATTGCTTTGTTTTCCACTGTCTTTTATCTGGGTTTGTTGGTATTAACTTACTCTGGGATTTTTCCCATGTATCCTGCCAAACTCAGTTTGTCGCCCGCGGAATTGTTAAACCTTGTGGCCAACAAGGCTCTCTTTACTTCAATTGCGTTTTTCCTCTTTGCCATAATTATTTATTATTATGCCAAACTCTTGGAGGGAACTCGTCAGGAGTTGCTTGGGAAAAATAGGCGGTATGTGGAAGCCTTGACAAAATTTAAAGATGTGGATCGCATGAAAAATGATTTTATTGCTAATGCATCACATGAGCTGCGAACTCCCTTAGCGGTAGTGAGAGAAAATATCTCTTTGGTAAAGGATGGGGTGGTGGGAGAAATAAGCGAAAAACAAAAAAAAATGCTCGATTCTTCTCGTGATCATATTGACCGTTTGGCGGGAATCTTAGATGGCTTGCTGGATATATCTAAAATAGAGTCGCGCTCTTTAAAACTCGATTTGCAAAAAGTTGATGTGTGCTGTCTGGGGAAAGAAGCTATTACGATGCTGCAGAAAAAGGCAAGTTCCAAATCGATTTTAATCGAGACAAGGTTTCCGGATCAGTTAAAGAGCTGGCTTGATCAGGAGCAAATATTACGCGTTTTTCTCAATCTTATTGATAACGCCGTAAAATATAGCCCGGAAAATTCTAAGATTGTTGTGGCGATTGAAGAGAAGGCGGAGCATATCAGGGTTTCGGTTAAGGATAATGGGGCAGGGATAGGGGAGAAGGATGTGCCGCATCTTTTTGAGAGATTTGTCCGATTTAAACATCAAGTGAAGGGAGTTGGGCTGGGCCTTTCAATTTGCAAAGGGATAGTTGAAATGCATAAGGGGCAGATGTGGGTTGAATCCAAGCCAGGACAGGGGGCAACTTTTTATTTTACTTTAAGAAAGGTGTAGGTGTATGGAGAACAAACCAAGAATCCTTTTAATTGAAGATAGTGAAGACATGCTAAAGGCAATTCAGCTCAGACTAGAGGCAAATAACTACGAAGTTTTAGTTGCCCGTGATGGCCAAGAAGGGCTACTGCAGGCTAGACAAGAAAAACCAGATCTAATTATTCTGGATGTTATGCTTCCTAAGATGGATGGATTTTCCGTGTGTCGCATGCTCAAATTTGATGCAGCTTATCAACATATCCCGGTTATTATTCTGACCGCTAGAATACAAGCAGCTGATCGAGAGTTGGGGGAAGAAGTTGGGGCAAATGCGTATATTACCAAGCCGTTTAAGGCCGAAGAGTTGTTGGGCAAGATAACAGAATTACTGGGGGGAAAACAATGAAAATTGTGTTGATCGAAGACGACGCCGATTATCATAAAATTGTTGAGTTCATGTTAGATAAAATGCCGGAAAAAAATGAGCTAGAGCATTATTGGGACCTGGCCTCTGGGCTGGAACGGATTGCCAAAGGCGGAGCGGATATTATTTTATTGGATTTACACCTGCCCGATTCTGCCGGGCTGTCTACCCTGCATACTGTCTTGGCAAAATGTGGGAAAACTCCAGTGGTGATACTAACGGTTATGGATGATAACGGTGTAGCCGTTGAGGCGGTAAGGGCCGGAGCCCAGGATTATTTGGTCAAAGGTAATTTTGATTCAGGTTTACTTCACCGCGCAATAAGGTATGGATTAGCCCGCAAATCTAAGGGGGACTAAAAGTTTAGGTTGCTATCTTGGGGGATGCTAAAGATGAAATTGGAGCCTTTACCCGCTTCGCTTTCTACATGGATTTTTCCGCCATGTGCTTCGACAGCCATTTTACAAAAGGTTAACCCTAGTCCGGTGTCCAGCCAGGTGGCTTCTTCCTGATCTTCAACCTTAAAAAATTTATCAAAAATCATGGGTTGATATTGTTTTGGGATCCCCCTGCCGCTGTCGACAACCTCAAATTTAACCTGCTTGCCTTTTTCACTGATCCTTACATCAATTTTGCCTTTGGGAGGGGTATGTTTTACTGCATTCGAGATTAAGTTTTCCAGTATTCTTAAAATAATTTCTTTGTCGGCTTCCAGGGAAATGCTTTTTTCAGCATCAAAGTCCATGGCAATATTCTTTTGGAGGGCAAGATCTTTTGTCCACATAATGTTTTCGAGTAATTCGCTGACTTGGAAAGTGGACTTGTTTAATTGCAGTTTATCGTCTTCGATGCTTTTTATTTGCAGCAGATCCATAATAAGGTTTGAGAGTTTTTTGCAGCTGGTTAATACGTTTTGCAATAGGCTTTTTTGTTGTTGATTGATGAGGCTGGCAATATCTTGCATAATTAGCCGAACTGATCCGGTTATGCTGATGATTGGGTTTTTGAGGTCGTGGATAATCATATGGGTGAGATCGTCTCTTAGTTTTTCCAGCTTGACCCGCTCGGTTACATCGCTGATCATGGTTAGGTTTCGAATGATGTCACCCTTGCTATCTCTAACTGTGGCCGCAACCACCTGCCCATACATACGCGCTCCTTTTTTGTTAACTAATTCAACTTGGTAAGAAGGGGCTTCCTTGCCGAGTAGCCTTTCTGCAAAATTTTTCATGATGTTGGCTTTACTGTCTTCGGTTAAAAAGGGCAAGATGACAATATTTTTTCCAACGATGTCCTTGGTTTTAAAACCGAGCCATTCCTGTAGGCGGTCGTTGCTAGCTAAAATGATGCCAGTGGTGTCCAGTAACAGTATCGCCTCCGGGGAAAAGTCGAAAATT
>CAZTWC010000186.1:0-7331 GCA_964617105.1 uncultured Myxococcia bacterium | reverse complement strand
TGTTGTGTGTTTTAAAGAAATTGGCCATAGAGCAAAAAATCTTCGGCCAATATTTAACCGACCTTAACTATAAGATCTTAAACTTGCTGAACTCACCGGCATTTTACAGCAAACTTTTATCTGAAACTGAAAAGGTGGGTGATACTAGTGAATTTAATTTATTGACTGGCACTTATGTACTCTTCCATACTAAAAAGGCGCTTAAGGAAGCCAGCCATCTAATAAATTTTATTAAAGATATCATTCAGGACAGATATAGCGTTATTCGGGAGTTGGCCCAGGCATACTATTACCGGGCAAACTACACTCCTATTTTTCAAATATTAAATTACGATTTTGCCACCAATCCGGGGATCGCCTTCCTTTTTGGCGCCTATATTAAAAAACGGGAATTTCAATCTGCCTTACAACTTTATCAGAAGATCGATCTGAACCAGATAAATTTTAACCAAAAAGAGTTAAAAATATTCGCCGCTACCCTGGTAATTCTTTTAGACCAGTTGCTGAAAAAAAACAGATTTCAGGAAGTGGAAGATATCACCCGTCAGGTGATTAAATATTTGGAAACTCTAAAACAAAAACAAAAGTGGGAAGAAGAGTTCCCCCTGGATAATATAAGCGATGCTCTAAATAATTATCTGGCCGGCATCTATTTTAAGAGAGCCGCTCAAAACTATACTGATTATAATTTTGACCAGGCTTTAAAAATTGCCAGCCAGGCCTCGGAATTGGGTTCCAAAGGCGGTTATTCTCTGGTCAAGAAAATCAAACGTTCAAACCTGATAAACAAGTGGTGTCGGGTTTTTACCTCCACTACCCTGGTTTTGGCAATGCTCTATCTGGGCATGTTGAGTTTTGGGTATCAGATATCCCACGGAGCCGAGGGATTTGGTCGTTTTACCGGACAGTTGTTCGGCATTTTGAGCCGCAATATCTCCCTGCTTCCGGACCAGGAAGATTTTGACCACCGAAGAGCAAGAAAAAAAGTTGGAATGGGGCGCTTTTTTCGCACCAAGAAAAAAAGCACCACGATTAGTGGCAACAACCTGGAACAGATTTTACCCAGCATGAGCAGCTCTTTTGTTACTGACGAGGAGTTAGATCCGTCTCAATACCGAGTATATTTTATCAAAGGCGATCCCGAATTTATAGAAGATCAAGAAGAGCGCAGGCAAAAGGCCCGGGAAGAGTTGCAATTGTGTTATAGTCACCTTGATAAATTGCAAGAGGTAGAAGAGGAATTTACAACCATAATGGTCAATCTACCGGTTGATTTAATTAAAAGCGGTATGGATCATATCGAATTTGACGAAGTTCCGGAAGAGTTAAAAAAGATCACCCGAAAATATCCTGAGTTTATCAAAGACAACCCGGTCCGCCTGATCGCCAGCAAAAAGAGAAAAATAAATCGGAAAATTCAATATCTTGAAAGCATTGCCAACTATTAAGCACTTTTTTATCGATCCTGGCAATAAGACTATTGTCCTGGCCAGTGCGGTAATATTGCTGACGTTTCTGGCCTTTTCTGCCTCTTTTAACGGTGAATTTATCGATGACGATGGCATGGACATCGATTATGTGTCCAAATTGGAAGGTGCGCAGGGACTATGGAAAATATGGACCGATCCAGAAACCTGCTCCAAATTACATACCGAGGAGTATATATACTATCCCCTGTTTATCACCAGTCTTTGGCTCGATTATACTCTATGGGGAGATAATACCTTTTTTTACCATATTTTTAATACTCTCCTTCATGCTCTAAATTCCATCCTGATCTTTTTTATAGTTAGACGCTTTTCTTTGGCTGGTGGCTGGCTAGCGGCTTTGATTTTCGCTCTGCATCCAGTGCACGTAGAAGCGGTGGCCTTTATCAACTTGCGCCGGGATCTTCTCTCCACATTTTTCTATTTTCTCTCCCTGCTCTACTATTTGCGTCATGCCAATATCGGCTCCTCCAAAGAAGCACAAGTCAACTATTCTCATTGGCGCTATCATATTCTCTCCCTTTTGATGTTTGTCTGCGGCCTATTAACCAAGCCCTTTATCGTCACCCTGCCCATGGTTTTTTTGGTGGTGATGTGGTGGAAACGACCAGTTTTTAAGCGTTATGATCTATACCGGCTGATCCCATTTTTTGCCCTGGTTCCAGTAACTGCCTATATCCGGGTCTGGTCGGAGCAATTTTTTGGCGGCGCCCGGGGTGAGGGATTTGAGCGAACTTTTTTGGAAAACCTGATTTTGGCCGGCAAGGCGGTTTGGTTTTATATAGCGAAATTGATTTGGCCGAGTAACTTGGCTTTTATATACCCCAAATGGTCCCTGGACAGCGCCTCAATCGGACAGTATCTTTATCCTCTTACCGCCCTATTGTTGCCAATTATCTTGTTTTTGATTAAAAAACGTATTGGTAAAGGTCCTTTGGTGGCAGTTCTTTTCTTTGGCATCACCCTTTTTCCTGCTCTGGGTTTTTTTCCTATTACCATGCACAAATACACCTATGCCACCGACCACTGGCAATACCTGGCTTCGGCCAGTCTGATAATTTTATTTGCCCACCTGTTTATTCGGCTTGGTGATTATATGACCCGGAGTGAAATCTCTTCCTGCTCTGGCATCATAGCCTCCCAGGGCAATAGATATTGCTATAAGCGGGCAATTCTTTTGATGGCAGCCGGAGTGATACTGTTGCTTTTAGGAATGGGCTCCTGGAGGCATTCCCATATTTTTATTAGCAAAGAAAATTTATATCGCGACATAATCGCAAAAAATAAAGTAGATGCGGAAGCCCGGGTGGATCTGGCAATAATCTATCTAGAATCAGGACGGTCAAAAGAATCAATAGAACTATTTAAGGCTGGTCTCAAACTTGACCCCAATCAATCTGATCTCTATTTGTGTTTGGCCTATGCTTTTAAATATAATAAACAGTATGAAAAGGCCAGGGCGGCGTTGGAAAAGGCCAGGGCGCTAAACCAAAAAAATATGGAAATATATACTGTATTGCAATCTGTTTATCAAACACTTAAACTGGAAGATAAATATCTAAAGGTTCAGGCGGCGGCTAACCAGTTGGAGCAGAAATTTAAGCAGCATTTCCACCAGGGTAAGATTTGGTTTGATAAAGGTGATTATCTCCAGGCGCAATCGCACCTACAGGAGGCGAATAAAATTAAACCATTTTTTGGCCAGGTGAATCGGTTTCTGGCGTTAAGTTATCTTGAAACCAGAAACTATAGACAAGCCTGGCAAGAGTATGAAGATTATATAGAGAACAGTGAAGAACTAAGTAAAAGCGAAGCCAGGGCCTTTAAAACTTTGATGTTAAGTAAAATTTTTTTCCAATAGAAAAATGAAAAAAGATCTGTTTCAATATATCGGCGGTTTTTTATTCGCACTTATCTTTTTAGAGTTGGTATTGCGGGTAAGCGGTTCTCTCCAGTCCAACTTTATCCTGGATTTAGATACCCAGGAAAATTCGCACCAGGATACTATTTTTTGCCTGGGCGACTCTTTTACCTATGGAGAAGGGATCTCTTCTCCGGTTAGTTATCCTGCCCAACTGCAGCGTATTTTAAATCAAATGCAAACCCCTGGAAAAACCCGTAAGTTTAACATGATAAACGTATTAAATTTGGGCCGGGCCAATTACAATTCCTATATCGCGTTGCAAAGATTCCAGGAGCTGTTGGAAACCATAACCCCAAAAGCGGTAATACTATTAGTGGGGGGAAATAATTTTTGGAATGCCCTGGGGTATGATAGTTATGCTGGTCATAAAAACGTCTGGAGCCAGGCCCGGGATTTTATTTACACTATGCGCATCTATAAAATGGTCACCTTTATTCTCCATAAGAAATTCTCAAAAAACTCATCTTCAACCCAAAATGGGGCAGTAGAGCAGCAAATATTGGCGGTTGAACAACAAGAAGACCAGGAAGAGTTGGATCTGGATGAACTGGTAGATACCTGTTTAAAAAAAATGGGCTCTAATTGTAGACAACTAATAATGCTGGTGAACGTCGGTGATAAATTGGTTGACCAGGCCTATGCCTGTAATGACAAAGGGCTGCAGTGCGAACGGGACAAGTTTATGGAAAATGGCCGAACCGCAGTATTGCTTCTCACCGATTTTCTTGGAAACCGATATGGACCTGAAAAACTACCAGATAATTTTCGGCATGGAGTTATGGAGCAAACCGATTTTAATAGTGCCTACATCCATTTGGATAGGGCTTTGCAGTGGGCTTTAACCCGAATAAACCATCTTTCTAACCTGGGAGATGAGAAAAAATATTATAAAAAAATAGTTGCTGATATTCTTAGAGCCATGGCGGTTTTTGTTAAGCGCCAGGATAAAAAAAGAAGCAAAAAATATTATAAAAAGAGTCTTATGGCCCATCTTTCCCAGGAAGAGATTGCCGAGTTTACTGAACTCTGTATCCTAATGAAGCAGAAAGGGTTGCAAACCGATTTTGAAGAGGATATTAAATATTTGCGGCAATTTAAAGGCCAGGTTTCCTATCTAGATGATTTTATCAATTTGTTTGTCAATTTTGACCAATACAATGCCCGGATCAAAGAGTGGGTAATCGCTGATATCGAAAAGATTATCCGGTTGTGCAATCAAAAACAGATAAAGTTAATTCTGCACAGTTACTTTACCCATCCATCTTTGTCCAGCCGGGAGTTTAAAATTTTAAACCCGGTTCTAAAAACTATTGCTGAAAATAACTCCACCCAATTTGTGGATCATAACCTTCTTTACGAAAAAACCTTGCCACCGGAGTCTGATATCGGTAAACTTAAAGATAATCTTTTTGTGTTGGACGGGCATCCTAATCAAAAAGGATATGCCTTTATGGCCCAAAATATCGTTGATAAAATGGTTGAATTGAACCTGATATGGTCTCAGGTTTCCAGTTCCGCCCGGTAGAGAGGAGATATTGTTGATCTGCTTTACCCAATACCATAATGATATGGAGACTTTTTTATGGCTCTAATCAACTGTCCCGATTGCAAGAATAATGTCAGCACCCTGGCTGAAAACTGTCCACACTGTGGCCGGCCAATTAAATCACTGGTGGCCCATTTGGAGAAGGGAGGAAAGAATACTCCTACTCCGGCTGGTTTTCAGCGTATAAAAGCCGGCGAGTTTACGATGGGGTCACCTCTTCACCAGGAGGAGCGGGAGGAGCGGGAAAAACCACATCTGGTTAAAATAAACCGCGATTTTATTCTCAAGCAAACCCAGGTAACTCAAAAAGAGTGGCTGGAGATAATGGGCAACAATCCATCTTACTTTAAAAACGGCCAGGATGATTGCCCGGTAGAGGGGATAAGTTGGTTTTCAGCGGTGATGTTCTGTAATTTGCTATCCATCCAGGAGGGGTTGGAAGAGGCCTATCTGCTGAGAGATCAGGATGGCCGAATTCCAGAGGATGAATTTGAAATAAAAGAGGTGATTTTTAAGGGACTGAATTGCAAAGGATATAGGTTGCCCACTGAGGCGGAATGGGAATATGCCTGTCGGGCTGGTACCTCGGAAACCAGATACGGATCCCTGGATCAGATTGCCTGGTATGCTGAAAATTCGGAGGAGAAGACCCATCCTGTGGGCCAAAAACAGGCCAATGCCTGGGGTATTTACGATATGCTGGGTAATGTTTGGGAGTGGTGCTGGGATTGGTACAGCTCCTACCCCTCCGGCAAAAATCAATCTATAGATCCCACCGGTCCTGCCGCCGGCACTTTTCGGATTATGAGAGGAGGCGGGTGGAGGATCCGCCCCAGCCGCTGCCGGGCAGCATACCGGGGCTACGACCGCCCCTTTTACCGCTACCACTTTAGCTTTCGTCCAGCCAGAACCGTAGGCCGCTAAAAAATAAATTTATACAACCCGGTAGTTACACACCTAGATGATTGATGGGGGTGTTATTTTATGCTCAGATCAAATCAGCCCGGCATTTATTAAATACCGGGCTGACTGAAGTTGATAGGATTTGGTTATAGTGTCCTTTCGGGCTTCCAAAAGGACACGGAGAGTTTATTGATTAGCGGAACCGCCCAGGGAGACGCAGAAACTACTGGCGTCGCCGCTGTAAGAGTAAACTTTGATAATATAGTTACCAGCTTTGACCCCTTTGACAATCTGCTCACCAGGAGTGGTGCTGGTGGCGCGTCCAGTTACCCTACCCCGATCGTTGATCAGGTAGAGATCCAGGTCAGCTGTGCTGTTCCAACTGAGGTCGATGATAATTTCACCTTTATTCAGGTACACTGGGAAGTCAACTTCCTGTTTATCAGTAATGCTGCCAGCCTGCCAGCAAGAGCAGCCTTCATCAATATTGCCGTCACAGTTGTTATCAATACCATCGTCACAGATTTCAGTAGCGCCAGGATTGATGGCAGCGTCGTTGTCGTTGCAGTCTTGAGGGGTAAAGTAGCCATCATAATCAGCATCCACCGGACAGGCATCATCAATACCATCGCAGTTTTCATCATAACCATTGCCGCAAATTTCGGTAGCACCGGGATTGTTGGTGGCATCGTAGTCGTTGCAATCGATGTTGGAGGGATATCCATCATTGTCATTGTCGGGTAACGGGGCGCCTACCATGAGTAAAGGTTCCTGGATGCCATCGGGATCATCGCTGCAGAGTCCGCTCTGGGTGGCGCAGGGAGCAGGGTTACCAGTATCCAGCAGGTTAAGAATAACTTGTTCCGGAGTCAGCAGAGGATCCACAGCTTTTAACAGAGCGGCTGCGCCAGCCACATGAGGGGAAGCCATGCTGGTGCCGCTTTTGGTAGAGTAGCCACCGTTTTTATCGGTTGAGTATATACATACACCCGGGGCCATAATATCAACATCAGCACCAAAATTACTGAAATTGGCAAAAGAGTCATCTACGTCTGCCCGGCAGGTGGCTGCACCCAGGCCGTTGCTCAGGCCGTCAAAATCAGCCAGAGCACTAACAGTGATAACTTCGTCATAAGCAGCAGGAGTTGAATTGGCAGAATCAACCGCTTCGTTACCAGCGGCTACCACAAAGGTTACACCGGCGTTAACAGCATTACAGATGGCTTCGTGTTCAGGGTCATTGTTGCTAAGGCCGCAGTTGCCATCGTCACTGCCGCCGCCGCCGAGGCTCATGTTGGCAACATCGATGACACTGGCATTAGCCACTACCCAATCTATACCGCATATTACATCTGATATTTATAGATGGAAAGAGGGTTTGGGTAAAGGCAGCGGTAAAAAAATAAAAATAAACAAAAAAAAAGGGCGGCCAGCAGGCCGCCCTTTTAGGTTCAGGTTATGTTGGCAGGTT
>CAZTWC010000185.1:0-7346 GCA_964617105.1 uncultured Myxococcia bacterium | reverse complement strand
AGGCATGCCGAATTTTTACACAACGAAGTGCCGGGAATATCTATTCCCAAGTGGGCCAGAGAGCGGATGGCCCAGGCAAGAAAAAAGAACCGGATGGCCCAGGAAGGGATAAATTTGGCGGCAGAACTGATTAAGCAGGTAAAAGACCAGGTCAACGGTATATACCTGATGCCGCCATTTAAAAAATATGAAACCGCGGTCAAAGTCATACAGCAGTCTATAGGGGATGACTTGCTATGAACTTCCTTCGACAATTAGGTCGATCTTTGCTGGTTTTTGATGGCGCCATGGGCACCAGTATCCAACAAATCTCCCCCACCAGTAAAGATTTTGGCGGAGATAAGTATATTGACTGTAATGAACACCTGGTCTTGAGTAATCCTCAGATAATCAGTAAAATTCATTGTCAATTCCTGGAAAAAGGCTGTCATGTCATTGAAACCAACACCTTTGGAGCTAACTCACTTACTCTACAGCGCTATCAGCTAGCCCACAAGTGCAAAGAGATTAATCTGCAAGCCGCCCATCTGGCCAGGGAAGCAGCAGATGCTTTTTCTTCCCCGGCTGATTCCAGGTTTGTGGCCGGTTCCATAGGACCCACTTCAAAACTACCCTCCCTGGGCCACATAGAGTTCGGTAAAATGGTTCATATCTACCTGGAACAGGTTGAAGCCCTGGTGGAAGGTGGCGTGGACCTGTTGCTGGTAGAAACATGCCAGGATTTGCTTCAAACCAGGGCGGCAGTAACCGCTATTTTACAAAATCCCGCTTTTTTGGCTAAACCATTACCGATTGTGGTATCGCTAACTATCGAGGAAAAAGGATCCATGTTGTTGGGCACCGAGATGGGGGCTGCCCTGGCAGTGGTTGAATCGTTACCTTATGTTAGCGCCATTGGACTCAATTGCGGTTGTGGGCCAGGCCAGTTGATGCCCCAAGTAAAATACCTGGCTGAAAACTCTTCCTTGCCTATTTTAGTAATGCCCAATGCCGGCTTGCCCAGGCAAGAGAATGGCCAAACCATTTATCCCATGAGACCAGCGGAGATGAGCCGCTGGATGCACCGTTTCGTGACTGAAATGGGAGTTGAGATGGTTGGCGGATGCTGTGGTACTACACCTGCGCACCTGGAATCTATTCTTAATGGATTAAAAGGAGTTAAGAGAAAAGTCCGCAAAGTGAACAGGCGATACTCTCTTACCAGCAACTTTACCTGCCAGTCCATAAAAACCGATCTTCCTCCCCTGTTGGTGGGAGAGAGATGCAATGCCACTGGTTCCAAAAAGTTTAAAAAATTGTTACAGCAGGATGGTTATGACCTGATGTTGGAACTCGCCACCAGGCAAGTTGAAGGTGGCTCTCACCTCTTGGATATCTCCCTGGCGCTGGCTGGCCGGGATGAAGTAAAAGATGCCAACCATTTTTTTCCTCTAGTTAACCTGCAAATAAAATCGCCGGTGATGATCGACTCGGGTTCATACCAGGTGGTTCAATCTGCTCTGGAGTCGCTAGCAGGGCGTTCAGTATTCAATTCTCTGAGCCTGGAGGAGGGTGAGACCCGTGTGCGCAAATTTTCTCCCTTGTTGCGCAAATTTGGGGCGGCAGTAGTATTGCTGACCATTGATCAACAGGGGATGGCCCTCACCCTGGAACGTAAATTGGAAGTGACCCATCAACTTTACCAACTATGCACCCAGGAATTTGGTTTTTCTCCTCAGGATCTCTTTTTCGACCCCCTCACCTTTTCTGTAGCCAGCGGCCAGGAGAATTTACGGGGCGCAGGTCGCGACACTCTGGCAGCGGTAGCAAAAATAAATAAAAACTATCCTCTGGCCAACACCATTTTGGGAATAAGCAATATCTCTCACGGGTTAGCCCCCTCTTTACGGCCGGCGCTCAACTCGATATTTTTGTACCACGCCACCAAATCAGGACTCACCGCAGCCATTGTCCATTCAAGAAAGATATTGCCACTATATAAGATTGATCATCAATTACGCCAGCTATGCGAAGATTTGCTCTTTGATAGACGCCGCTACGATGCTGACGGCAATTGCATTTACGATCCTTTAGAAGAGTTACTGAAAAAGACTGGCAGTTTTCACCTGGCCAACTTTAATGAAGATCGGGAAAATTTAAATTGGCATCAGCGGATAACCAGAAATATCATGGAAGGTAAAAAATCCTCCTTAAACGAAGATTTACAAGATGCCCTGGAAAAGATGGACGCCATCAAAATCATCAACAAATTGATGGTTCCCGCCATGGCTGACGTGGGCAAACTATTTGAAAAAGGGGAAACCCAACTACCATTTGTGCTTAAAAGTGCCGAAGTTATCTCCAGGGCTCTAGAAATTTTAAAACCCCATTTGCAGGGAAAGAAGGTAATGGATAGAGGGGTAGTGCTTTTAGCCACTGTGCAGGGAGATATCCACGATATTGGCAAAAACCTGGCCAAAATCATTTTAACCAGTAATGGTTTTCAGGTAAAGGATCTGGGAGTCAATGTAACCTGCGAAAAAATCATAAAAGCCATAAAGGAGATCAACCCCGTTGCCTTAGGACTCAGCGCCCTGCTGGTCAAATCCACCCAGGCCATGCGCCACACCTTACAGATGTTGGACTCTCACAACCTGACCTTGCCGGTTATTGTAGGCGGAGCACCTTTGAGCGCCGATTTTGTCACTCAAGACCTGAGTCCTGCATACAGAGGGCCGGTCTATTATGCCAAGGATGCGGTATCTGCCCTGAAAATTTTAAAAAAGGATGACCTGGAAACTGAAGATGGGCAAGATATAGAGTCAAAAGCCGCTGGTTCCAAGGTGACAAAACCGCAAGATACTGATTTGGAGATTGCCAACTCAGCCCTATTAAATAAAACTATGCAGCAAAAACTCCAGAAGGCCGTATCTCTTGACGCCCCGGACCTGGTAAAGATTGTGCCCCTAATAAAAAACAATATGCTGAAAAAGTTGTGGGGAATGGCGACAAAAGGGGGGCCGGCAAACACATCCGCCCAGGAGATTCTGCAAGATTTCCAACATTACCGGCAGACTATGGAAAAAATGGCCCAAAAAGCCGGCAGAATAAAGCCAAAAACGATTTCGATTTTCCTGCCCATGACCTGTCTAGATCACAAATTGATCATAAAAGCCAATAACTCATATCATTTGCAGAAGTTGATAAAACTTATTGGTAAATCTCCCGAAGATTTGCTCTACTTCAATTTCCGTCCAGGTCCCAAAAACAGTATCCTTAAACATTTCTCCGCCTCTCCCCTGGTTGATATTGGGGCGCTTATGGTGGTTTCCATTGGCCTTCAGGCTACTCTTTTTCAGCAAGAATTGGAACAGAGGGGGAACTTTTTAGAGATGTTTCTATGGCACGGTTTTTGTGCTTCTCTCACCGAAGCCCTGGCCCAATACCAGCATGACCAATTGGCCCTTTGCTATAACCGGGTTATAGCCGCCGAAATTGATGAAAACCAAAACTTTATTACTTTGAAACAGCAGACCAGAAGATTCTCCCCTGGGTACCCATCCTGGCCAGATCTCTTTGAACAACGAAAAATATTTGCAATTTTAAATCCCGCCAAAATTGGTGTGCAACTGAGTGATACCTGCCAGTTACAACCAGAATACAGTATTAGCGCCCTCATCAGTTTCCACAAACATGAAACTGAAAACCGAAGGGAAAAAATATGACTTCGGTGATTTTCGCTATTTTAGCTCTTACCCTGCTCATCTTTATTCACGAACTGGGTCATTTTCTGGCCGGCAAGATTACCGGTACTGCGGTAAAAAAATTTTCCATTGGTTTTGGTCCGGCTATCTTTCAACGATATTGGGGAGATACCCAGGTACGGATATGCCCCCTGCTAATTGGCGGATCGGTGCAGATCGCCGGACTGGACTTCAATCTGCAGGAAGAAGCGGATATCACCGGGTACAACACTCCATACAACCGACAACCGTGGCTAACCAGAGTCTTTATTATCATTGCCGGCCCAATGGCTAACTATATCGTAGCCAGTTTGCTAATCGCCGCCATCATGCTGACCGGTTATCCCCTGCCTCGCAAAGACTCGCCGGAAATAGGCAAAGTAGACCAGGGATCTGTAGCGATGACAGGAGGATTAAAAGCGGGTGACCGGATAGACACTATTGACCAAAAACCGGTAGAAAACTGGTCTGATATAGCGGATCAAGTGTATAAAACCAAAGGGCAAATTATCCATTTTCAAGTCAGCCGCCAGGGGAATAAAATCTCCCTGGAGGTGGAAAACCGGCTGGATCAGGCTCAGCCCATCGGCATCTCTCCGGTTATGGAAAGTCTGCAATTGGGGATTTTCGGCAGCCTCCATTACGGCGTTAAGCGAACTATTGCTTTGAATTACGAGATATTAAGAGGTTTTTGGCGTATCCTGAACGGCCGTTCTGAAGGAGCCACCGTAGCCGGACCGGTGGGTATTGTCCAGATGGTTTCCAAACAGGTGCAACAGGGGTGGCGCTCTTTGGTGATATTGATGATTATAATCTCTATCCACCTTGGTCTTTTAAACCTTTTGCCATTGCCGGCTTTGGATGGCGGACGCTTCTTCTTTTTACTGCTCAACTTGACGGGATTAAAAATCAGTCATGTCTGGGAAGCCCGAATCCACGCCATTGGTATGCTACTTTTATTGCTCTTGGTAGCCCTTGTGACTCTCCTGGATATCTGGCGAATTATCGGGTAATATGTCAACTTGGGATTATGCTCGGCAATTGCCGCTTCTGCCGGAAACCATGCTCAGGGTGTGGCTTTGGCTGCCCAAAAATTAGGGATGAACAGGAGATATTTTATGAATCAACAGTATTATTCATCAACCAGGTTAAGAATGCAAACAAAAATAGTGCTATCTATGGGTAAAAAATACCTTTTGCTCCTTTCTCTTATCTGTATGCCCTTATGGGCCCAGGCTCAGCCGCAAACCAACCTGGCCAAAACAGATCTAACGCTGGAGCAGGCCTCTTATGCCCCCGGGCTTTCGCAACTGGTGGGAATTGTGGGGCAAAAGAGCAAAACATCGATTTTGATTCGTGTTCTCCGCCATGGTAAACCGGCGGTGGGCGAAGAGGTGGATTTTCGGCTCCTGACAAAAGCCAGGGAGCGGCTATTACCGTATCTAGAGTAACCACTAACTCCAAAGGAGAAGCCCAAACCGAATTTGCTATCGGCGATAGGAAAGGGGTTTACCTGGTGGGCGCCTATTTGCGTGGTTCGGTTCGAACCGTAACCCCGGTAATGACCACGGTTCGGGCTATGGAACCCAGTTGGGTTTTGCTGCTGGTCATTGGCTTGATAGGCGGCCTGGGGCTCTTTTTATATGGGATGAACCTGGCTGGCGATCACTTGCAAAAAGCAGCCGGTAATCAAATGCGGGATCTGATCCGTAAACTTACCCGCAACCGTTGGACGGCCTTGCTGGTGGGTACAGTAGCTTCGGCGGTGTTGCAGAGCAGCAGTGCGGCCACAGTAATGTTGGTGGGTTTTGTTAGCGCCACCATGATGACCCTTACCCAGGCCATCGGCGTTACCATGGGGACCAAAATAGGCGTTACTATCACTGTTCAGTTGATCGCTTTTAATATCTCCAAATACGCCCTGGCTATTGTGGGTGCCGGAGCATTAACTATTATGGCCGCCGGCCGGAAAGAGAAGGTTAAACACATTGGGTCGATTCTGCTGGGATTTGGCCTGATTTTTTTTGGTTTGTCAGTCATGTCTGGCTCTATGAAACCCTTGCGCGGAATGCCGGAGTTCGCCAGTATGCTACTCGATTTTAGTAAAAGCCCTGGCCTGGCAATTATTGTGGGTTTGCTATTTACTTCCATTATCCAAAGCGCGGCTGCTACAGTTGGTATGTGTATGGCTTTGGCGGCTCAGGGTTTGCTCCCCTTAAGCGCAGCTATCCCTTTGAGCATTGGAGCAGCCATCGGAACTTGCACCACTGCACTTTTGGCCAGTTTTGGCGCGACCAGAGATGGTAAACGAGTGGCTGTAGCTCACCTGATATTCAGTGTGTTGGCTGCCCTGATTTTTTATCCTTTCATCTCCATATTTGTCGATTTTACCGTGCAGTTTACCCGGTGGATAGGTTCTACCTCACCAATTCGGGAGATAGCCAATGGCTTTATGCTATTTTCGATTATTTCGGCCCTGGTTTTTATCCCCTTTGTGGCCCAGTTGGAAAAATTGGTGCGTATAATAATTCCGGAAAAAACCGAAGAGAAGCCCTTTGGGCCCAGATATATTAATGATGCGGGGTTAAAAGTGGGACTGATGGCCCTGGATCAGGCTCAAAAAGAGGTGGAGCACATGGCCCAACTATTAGGAGATATGCTAAAAAATACCTGGCCTGCTATTGTAAATAGAGATCAGGAACAGATAAAAAGCCTGAGCGCAGAAGATGATAAATTAGATATTTTGGAAAAAACCATCCGTCCCTTTTTATCCAAAGTGGCCCAAAGAGGTCTGTCAAATCAAGATACTGCCCTGGAGAGAACTTTGATCTATATTACCGAAGATCTCAAGGCTGCTGGTGATGTGCTGGCTAAAGAGGTATTGTTCTCCGCCGATAAAATGGCTGGCTCGAAGAGTCATTTATCTCCACAAGGCCTTAAAGAGTTAGAGGAGTTTCATCAAAAGATAGTTAAGAAACTTGACCGGGTATTAATGGCGATTACTCAACAGGATCGGCAAATAGCGGAACAGGTGCTTCAACTGCGCTTTAAAGAGCGCCAATTGGCACGGCGCTTACGGGGGACTCACCTGGAACGTATGCAAACCGGGGAGGACAAAAACCTGGAGTCTGGCTCGGAGCACCTTAATATTCTGGCTGGATTACGGGCAGTGGGAAATAAATTGGATAACGTAGCCGAAGAGATCATTAGAGAAATGTAAAGAGCAGGAGATAAAAAAATGTCCAAAGAGAATATCTTTAAAGAGGTACAAATTTTTTCCGGGCTTAATGCTCAGCAAATAGAGGCTCTTATTAATCATGGCGAGGAGAGGCAACTACCCGAAGATACCACTATATTTTCAGAAGGTGAATCAGGCAGTGAGATGTTCGTCTTGCTGGAGGGCAGAGTTCAGATCACCATGACCATGGAGCACCAAAGCGAGCAGGTGCCGGTGCATACCGTAATTCCGGGCAAAGTTTTTGGTGAATTTGTCCTGGCGGCCGATGATCTAAAACGCAGCGCCACCGCCTGCACAGTAAAAGAATCGCGGTTTTTTGTCCTTAGTTACCAGGCCTTTGAACAACTGTCTAGCGAAGATCCGCAACTGGGTTATCTGGTTTTAAA
>CAZTWC010000184.1:0-7370 GCA_964617105.1 uncultured Myxococcia bacterium | reverse complement strand
AAATAGAACAGTACCATAAATATGGAGTAAACAAGATCTACTTTGCCGATGACAACCTGGTGGGCAAACCCGCCTATGCCATGGAGTTATTAAAAGCCATTATCGGCCTCAGAAAAAAAACCGGGAACCAAATTGTATTTAAATCCCAGATAAGCACTGAAGCATACAAACGGCCCGGACTTTTAAACCTTATGCACCAGGCTGGTTTTAACAATGTGGCCATTGGATTTGAATCCAGTGATCCGGCGGTGCTACAAGATATAAAAAAACATCACAACCTGTCCGGTGATGCGGTTGAATGCGTAAAAGTCTTTAACTCTTATGGTATTTCGGTAGACAGCCTGCTGATGGTGGGCTTTGATGAAGATAGGCCCAATGCTTTTGAAAATATGAGAAATTTCAGTCTGGAGTTAGGCACTCCTTTTTTAATTCTCTCCAAAGTTATGGCCATGCCCAACACGGTAATGACCGCTAAAATGGAAAAAGAGGGAAGAATTATCCCCCAATTCGATCACAGTGATAACTCTACCTATAAGTCATCAAATATAATCCACCCTAAAATCCCTCTATTGAACCTGAACAAATTGTATTTGGACACGCTTAACCAGATCTATGGTCCAAAAGACAATTTTCAACGGCTAATAAAAACCATAAATCAGATGAAAGAAAAGGCCCCCTCCATTGAGCATGACTGGGATTTCCCCTTTGACGCTAAAATATACCTGAGTTTTGTTATCCTATCGCTTTTTAACCTGCTATCCTTTAATCGTTATAAAATTCTGGGGATTCTAAAGGTCTGGCGCCTTCTTCCCGGTTTGAAAAACAGACGGAACCGGATTGTGGCCATGGTAACCGCCAGGCTCAAACTATTTTATCACTTCCAACAGGTTTTAAAGAGATTTCGACTATTTTCTTGACAACCGGTAGGGGAAAAATGATAATTTATCTCCATTTATTAGGGAAATCAACTATGCCGACAATATTCAGACTTCTTTTACTGATTTTTACCATATCCTTTTTGCAGGGCTGCTTTGCGGAAAAGTATTTACGAGAAATCCCAGGCCTGGGAAAAGATCCTGAACCGATGGTGGCTGATGAAGATTCATCCGAACCGGTAACCGCCGGGCAACCGGGAGATAACAGCCAAGAAAAATCTGCGCGCGACGGCGATGCGGCTGATTCCAGCGAACCGGACAGGATGGCCATCGCCAAACCCCTGCAAATGGCATTGGCATCCTATGAAGCGGGCAACCTTTTGGACAGTAAAAATTATTTTAAAGTGGCTTACTTCAACCTGACCTTTTTTAAAGGCAAAAAAAAGAGAAAATTTCCCGAGGCTTATGCTGCTTTTCTCACCCAGGAGACCAAAAACCAATATAATCTCGAAGAGATCTACCGGGAAGTGATGCTGTCGGAGCCAGAAATTATACCTGTCCCAGAGGAGGAAGCGGAAACAGCAGAGGAAGATATTGAACAAAATGGCAAAACCGGAGGCCCTGGCCGCCCGGAAGAGATGGGCGTTCAGGAGGATAAAGTGGTTGATAGTGATACCACCGGAGAAGATGATAGTGGAGAAGGGGAAGGGGATGACGAAGAAGAGGAAGAGGAGCAAATAGAAAACAAAATCCTTTCTCAGCGCCAGCTCATCGAGCGAGAAATGAAACAACTTATTACCCAGTTCGGTGAAAATACCCCTAACCAGGAGGAGTTCGACAACCTGGTAAAACGGGTTGAAAAATATATCGCCCACTTTTTGTGCACCGAAAAGCACTGTGGTCGTAATTTCTTTTTAAAGGGTTATTACCGTATGGGAAAATATATGCCCATGATGAGCCGGGTATTTAAGGAGAAAAATTTGCCCCCCGATCTAATCTACATGGCCTTCCAGGAGAGTGGCTTTAATTACCGGGCCGGCTCCTGGGCCGGCGCCAAGGGAATCTGGCAGTTTATGAAAGGGACTGGCCGGCGCTACGGGCTCTCCATCTCCCGCTATTACGACCAACGGTACGATCCGCTTCTGGCTACGGTGGCTGCCCGGGAATATCTGCTGGATCTAATAGCCATCTTTGGCTCCCGCTCCTTTATGCTGGCCATGGCTTCCTATAATGCCGGTGAATTCAGGGTGCAACGCTGCTTGCGCAAATTGGAAGATCCCTTTTCCCAACGCACTTTCTGGCACATCAACCAATGCCTGGCCCGGGAAACCAGGGGCTATGTGCCCAGCATCCTGGCTATCAGCATCCTGTCCCGGTATCCACAACATTTCGGCATGCAGGTAAAAACCTGTCAAGATTGCACAGTAGTGGAGATTAGTCAAAGATCCAGCCTGACCTCCATCGCTGCGGCTGCAGAAATTAATCTAAATAAAATTTACCGGTTAAATCCGGAGTTAAAGGGTAAAAGCAGTACGCCGGTGAGCAATTTCCCGATTTATATACCGGGAACTAGTCTGGCTATATTTCAAAAAAATATGAAAAAGGTAAAAAAACTGGCGGCTTTTGCACCGGATAAATGTTTCACCTATCGGGTAAAATCAAAACAAAATATTGGTAGAATCGCCCGCAATTTCTCTGTCCCGGCGAGAAATGTTCAATTGTTACGGCGCTCAAAAAGCAAAAAATTGCGCATCGGTGACCGGCTGAGAATCTGCGGCAGTCGCCTGGCTCCTCTGCACCACAAAATAAAGTGGGGTGAAAACCTGAGTGTCCTCGCCCATAAATACCGGGTTTCTATCCAGGATATCAAATCCTGGAACCACCTGAGGGGAAGCCGTATCTTCAAAGGGCAAAAACTGGTAATCTATATTCCCCGGGCTAATTTCAAGGACAAAAAGCAAACTATCATTGTAAAAAAAGAAAAAGGCAAGAAAACTAAAAAAAGAGTGGCAAGCACTGGTAAAACCAGGATTAAGAAAAAGGGAAAAACCAGGAAAAAAAGGGGCGGGAGAGCCTCTTGCCGGTTTCAGGTTAAATACAAAGTTCAAAAGGGTGACAGCCTCTGGGATATCAGTTATATTTTTGGGATAAACTACCGAAAAATCATTAAAAGCAGCCGGCTGAAATCGGGTAAGATCATGCCGGGACAGATGCTGACAATATGTCCAACCAATAAGATCACCAAAAAAAATTACCGGGTAAAAAAAGGAGATGTATTATCTACCATTGCCCAAAAATTGAAAGTTAGCGCATCCATGCTGAAAAGGTTAAACAAAATCGGGAAAAATCAAATAGTTAACCAAGGGCAGATATTGATTTATTACCGATGAGTATAGGAACAGGAATCTTTATGACAGATAATAAAAACCAATATATCCACAAAATAGACAGTATTGCCTCCTTTGATACCAGGCCTTTGATGGAGGGGCAAGATCATCAAATGGATTTAAATCTGGAGGAATATACTTTTACCAACGGTCTCAAACTATATTACCTGGAAACCGACCTGCCTTTATTCCACTTTCGCACCTATTACCGGGTGGGGTCGGTACACGAGGCGGATGGCATCAGGGGGATAGCGCATCTTTTCGAGCACATGATGTTCCGGCAGTTCACCCGGCGAGATGAGCAGGGAAAGGTGATGATGCAATTAAAAACCGGGGATATCTGGAATGTTTTCCGGGAATTAGGCGGAACCGGCATTAATGCTACTACCTGGAATGACCGCACAAATTACTATGTAAGCGCCCCAGCCCAGAGCCTGGAAAAAGTGATGGAGGTGGAATCTCTGCGGATGAAATACCTGGATATAGATCAAGAATTGCTGGAAACCGAAAAAAATGCGGTTTTCACTGAATTTTCCCGCCTGCTAGACACCCCTTCTCAGGCCTTATTTTACTATTTCAGCCAACGGTCCATGAAAACTCATCCATACAAATACGACACCATAGGTCTGTTGGATGACCTGAAACAAATATCGGTGGCTGACTGTAATATCTTTTATAAACGCTTTTATTCGCCTCAAAATGCCGCTATTTTAGTTATCGGCAAAGTGGATAGAGATAAACTTCTGAACCTGACCCACAAGTATTACGGCCATTATCAAAACGAGATGGAATTAAAGTTCCCCAACTGCCCGGCGGAACCTTTGCCCAAAGAAGAGATCTCTTTTAGCGTGCCTCACCATGTAAAAACGGAAAAAATCGTCATTGGTTACCTGGCACCAGGGCTTACTGAAGCATATAACCATCAATTCAACCAGTTCAACCAACTTGCAGGAGATGAGGTTTTTTCCGCCCGGGAAAGACCTGCCCTGTCGATCCTATCTGCTTTGATCGCCCAGGGCAGTGCCTCGGAATTCGAAAAAATTCTGGTGGACGGCAAACTGGCCTCCAGTTACTACTATTTTTATCCCTATACCCAATACCCGGTGCATATCTTCTTTTTCGTGGATATGAACAAAGGAAAAAACGCCAGCCAGGTCATAGAAATAATGGATCGACTAGCCCAAAAATATCAAACCGAATTGGTGAGCCAAGAAGATATTACCAGGGTACAAAACAAGATACTCCTCTCTTGCTACCAGCGGATGGAAAAGGTATCTTCCCTGGCCTCTCTTTTGGGCGAATACTATATCGGCAGTGGCGGCAACCCTCTTTATTACTTCAAGTTTATCGATCAACTTCAGCAAGTTACCCCAAAAGATGTTAAGCGGGCAGCCCAAAAGTACCTGATCCCCAAACAAAGGGTCTGCGGGGTGCTAACCAAAGGTGAACCACTGCACAAGGGGATGTTCGACCAGGTCAGCCAACGGTAACGCCTGCACCAAAGGAGCAAAGATGATATTTATCAGCGAGATAAACAGTTTAATTCCGGTTACCGCTATCAAGTTGGTGCTCAAAAGCGGACAATTGGAAGACCTACATTTTCTGCCAGGCACCACCAACATGATGATGGAGATGTGGGACAAAGGGATTTATGACCAGCAAGGCAACCTGGTGGACAAAAGGGAGTTGTCCCGGCAAATGGAATTGTACGGTTTCTCCTTTTACGCTCAGTGCCACAAAGAATATTCCCTGATAGACATCAAATTTCTATCCAGGTATTTTCAGCAAATCCTTGACAGCGGACTTTTAGAGAAACTGCTATTTCACCCAGCCTTCCCAGAAAAAGAGTTGGATGTTCAAAAAAATATTCTTATCAATCACTTACAAAACCTGCCAGATCAACCGTCCAATCTGATCTGGGATCAGTTTTTTAAACGGGTCTTTGCTGGCCATCCCTTTGGGGCAAGAAAAATTGGCAACCTGGAGTCTATTAGGGAAATCTCCAGGGAATCGCTGCAAACCAGTCACGCCAACTGCCTGGTGCAGGACAATATTACTGCCGCCCTTATATCGGATCAACCAGCCATTATGGAAAAATTGCAAGATTTTCTCCAGCAAAAAACCCCGCCCGGCCAAATAACTCCGCTTAAAGCGCCTTTGGTAAATACCGGCTGGGGCCGAAAAGTTACCGTGCTGCGCAAAAACGGGCTGGATGGCTCCCGGCTGGTTATATACAGCGGGGGACAGCCTCTCAGCCACCCCTATCATTACAGTTATCATGTGCTCTTTACCCTGTTTGGGGAGGAAGTGTTCAATCAAATCCGCAGCGAAAAGGGTATTGGCTATTCAGTCGGAGCCTTCTACCTGTCCGATTATCTGGACTTATCGCTGCTCATGGGAGTGGCTGACCCAGTGCCCGATTCCACCCGGCGGGGAATGATAGAGATGGATAAAATCTGGCAGGAATTTGCTTCCGGAGATCTGTTGAAGAAAAAATTCGCCAGTGGTAAAAAAGGTGTAGCCCGCTCATATCCATTTTCTCTGGAAACCATTGAACAGAGATTGAATATGAAGGTAAAAGAGATAATCTTTAACCTGGAGGCAGGCTCCACTGATGCTGACAATTATATTAACAAAATAGAGGATCTGTCTGACCAAAACCTGCTGGATGCCTTAAAAGATGTGAACCCTACCGATACCAGCATAATGGTGGTGGCTCCACCGGCTTCCGGCGACCTGAAAATAGATGGCTTTGAATACCAGGAGATCGATGAAAAAGATTTTCTGGCTGATTACCAGATTTGATTGGGTTAAACAGTAGTTTGAAAACAGGTTGTGTGATGCAAGAATTTACCGGAAAAATAAGCGCCATTTTAGCAGCCGCTGGAAAGGGCACTCGATTTGGCTCCAATAAGCCCAAGCAATTTGTTTCCTACCAGGGCAAGCCTTTATTTTTACACTCGCTTTTCACCATGATAAACAGCCAATTGTTCCACAGTATTGTGGTGGTGGTTACCCCGGGAATGATAGAGGAAACCGATAATATCTTATCTCAATTCCAGGTGCCCAGGGATCAGGTTATGGTGGTGGAAGGGGGCGAAGAACGTTTCGACTCGGTTTACAAAGGAATAACCCGTCTGGATCCCGATGTGGAACTGGTGGTTATTCACGATGGCGCCCGGCCCAACGCAACTATGGACTTGTTCAAAACCGCGGTAAAATATGGGGTTCGATACGGCGCCGCCACCTGCGGATTGAAAATTTCCGATACCATTAAACGGGTGGATACCGATAATTTGGTGATTGAAACCATTGACCGCAATGGCGTATATGCTATTCAAACTCCCCAGAGTTTCAATTTGAGTTGGCTGATAGAAGGTTTTGAACAGTTCTACTCTGGCAAAAAACGGGAATTGGTCACTGACGAAGCCATGCTAATCGAGGCTATGGGAAAGCAGGTTTATATTTTCGAAGGAGAAAGAGAAAACCTTAAAATAACTTTTGCTAAAGATTTGGAAAGTCTCACCCCGCAAATCAACTTTCCGCGAGTGGGCCAGGGATACGATGTCCATCCCTTCGCTCCAAAACGAGATTTGGTTTTAGGCGGGGTTACCATCCCCTATCACCTGGGGCTAGCGGGACATTCAGACGCCGATGTGCTTACCCACTCTCTGTGCGATGCCCTGCTGGGAGCCGCAGGACTTGGCGATATAGGCCAACATTTTCCCGATAGCAGCGATGAATACCAGGGGATCTCCAGCCTTATCCTGCTGGTTCGGGTGGTCTCTCTGCTAAAAAACCTGGGCTTTGCTCCCCTTCAGGCAGATTTAACCGTTATCTGCCAACAGCCCAAAATTGCACCGTATATAGAAGATATGAAGGAGAATTTGGGCCAGCGGCTAGAAATTGATAACTCTTTAATCAACATTAAAGCCACCACCACCGAAAAACTGGGTTGGGAAGGTGAAGAAAAAGGGATAGCCGCCATGGCTATTGCTATGGTAATAGCCAAAAATCCACGATAACATCTTAATAAACAGCGAGAATAGTAATGAAAATAACCGAACCACCAGAACAAGAAAGTGTCAGAGGCGGATTTTTTTCCAGC
>CAZTWC010000183.1:0-7370 GCA_964617105.1 uncultured Myxococcia bacterium | reverse complement strand
TTCGCTCTGGCTATTTCGAATACCAGATGGGCTATTTCAACCGGTGTTTTGTTGACAGGTTCCCGGTATATGCTCTGGGTATGGTTATCGATTTTTCTCAACCATCGATAGAGAGTTGATTTGGCAATACCAAAATAACTGGTCACTTTGCTTCTGGGAATCTGGAAATATTCCATATGCCAAATGATGAGAAGTCTTTCCTGGAGAGTGTATTTAGGGTTTAAGTTTGAATTTGATTTTGAGCCATCTTTTGTCAACTGTTTCTGGAGAATGGATACCTGGGTTTTCAGTTCAAAAACCTTCTCTCTGAGAAAGATGATTTCCTTCTCTTTTTCGTCAATGGACTTGGCGGCAATTTTTTTCAATGCTTTTCTTCGGGCCATGCCGGCCCAGGTGGCGGCTAGCACGACAGTTTTTAACAGGAATGATAGGCAAAGGTATAATGAACTGAAACTATGGGGTATATTCCGCATGTGAGATTCCAATCGAAAATAAGTTTGTTTGATGATTAAGCAGTAAGTATATCACTTTTAGCCGCCTCTTTTGATATATGGGCATTAAGTTGGTCTGTTAGTATTCGCATAATACCATGATGGCTTTTTTTATACCCTATAGCCTTCAAATAGTTGACAATGCTGCCCAGAGAAAAAAACGGGAGAATATAACCTCTGATAATAACCCGGTCAAAAGATGTATAATTTAATTTGATATTTTTTGAAAATTGGTCTACAAAATCATTGTTCATGGATAATTTTCTTTATTGGTTAAGGGTCAGAACTCAACTTTTAAAGAATTATCTGTGAACATTCAATATTTTTCCTCTTATTTTCCAATTTTCTGAACTTTAGTTTGATAAATATAGGTTCACTTTCGTTACGGACTGCACTTTCGTGTCGCCGGCTATACCGACTTTGTCAGATATTCTTACAGCAATATGTTGCCACATTACTACTATCTCTCACTACACGGCGAACAGGAAATTGCCTTGGCCCATTCCTTTCAATGGGCTGGATAATAAAGAGCTGGAAATAATCAAACGGGACTTTGATTAATTCCCGAGCGTCTTACAAGGGCGAAAGCCCAGGTTTCTCTCTATAACGCTGGGGAATAGGCCCATACGAAATGCCAGGCGGCACTCTACGGCACCGGAGTTCCAACTGCCCCCGCGAACAAACCGGTTCGAGCCACTTGATGGCCCTACAGGATCAGTTGCATCAACTCCTAAACTAGTGCTAAACCTATCCCACACCCACTCCTCAACATTACCACTCATGTCATACAATCCCCAGGAGTTGGCCTGCTTTTGGCCTACTTTGTGAGTCTTGTCACCTGAATTCCCACAATACCAGCCGATTTTGTCAAGATTGGGTTCCATTTTGCAATTATCATAATCAGTGTATATATCACCATTATAGAAAGCCGTAACCGTTCCAGCCCGGGCAGCATATTCCCACTCCGCCTCGGTGGGCAAACGATAGCCTTTGCACTCCTGTGGTTTACTGAACCTGGATTTCAATTTACAGTCATTCAACATCCAGCCATTGCTGGTGCACTCAAAACACTCCTCATAACCTTTGCTTTTTGATAGAGCATTGCAATAGGCTATGGCCTCGTACCAGGCGACCTGCTCCACCGGACAATCATCTCCACAGGATGAGAAAGAGCTGTTATTGTAGCCCATAAGCGCCTTAAACTGACCCTGGGTCACCTCAGTGGACTGGATTTCGAAATCGTAGGTCAACCTCACCTGATGGGGATGCTCGATGGCATAACGTCCACCCTCTTCGTACGGGCTGCCCATGGTTGAACATCCCCTGGGAATCGTGCACCAGCCATTGGTGCACGATTTAGTTACTGTTGGATGAAGACAAGGACAATTGTCATCATAATTCTTGTCTTTATCGTTACAATCCGTCCCCAGGCAGTCCACCCCTTCGCCGTATCCGTCGCCGTCCTGGTCGGTGCAGTCCCGTGCTGGAAATATCTTTAAAAATTGATCCCATTGGCTTTGTCCAGGTGTTGAGTCATCAAGGACTTTAAACAGTGCCATACCAGAGGGTTTATGGCTGCCGGGAAGGTACAATAGTGCATCAACAGCGTTTTTCAGAGTCTCATATTCAGTATGATAGCTGTTACTTTGCCCAGCCTCAGACATGACTGATAAAAACAGCTTTTCCTGCACTCCTGAAGTGGCAGATAGATCCCTCATTGTTTTGCTTATTGCTCGGATATAGTGGAATTTACTGGTAAATTTTAGCGGTGAAAATCCTTTGAAATCCTTCTGGAAATGAGAGTCACCTACCAACTCACTAAATCCATTGTACCCATAGTGATTGATAGGCATAACTAATCGGTGGACATATTGAGCCACTTTTTCAAAATGGACTTTATCCCAAAACCAAACACTCTCTTTGCCATTTAACAATCGGTATTTGTTGGTCACCACGCCTATTTTCTTGTTTGACAGGTTGTTCAGTGTCAGGTTGTGCTCTAAATTTTTTAGAAGTTTTAAAAAACTACCCTCCTGATTTTGGGAATAAACACCCTTTGTCCCTATTGGTCCAATCTCCAGAAGGACACCATCCAAAGGGTAGTAGGATAACAGAGCTATTATTGTCCCAGCAATGTTACTTTGCCATTTAGAATAATCCAACTTGCCTGGATCGCCTGGATCATCTGTGCTCTTGCCTGTTATCCAGGCATAGGTTGAAATCCCTACCTTTTTACATGAATTTCGAAAATGTTCAATATTTGTGCCATAGGAGAAAACTGTATTGTCTATGTACCCATCGTTGTCGCTGTCTTCTCCGATTTTTTTTCCGTTGGCACCAATCATGCCCACCTTCAGGTACACCTCTTTTATCCCTTTTTGAAAGAGAAATTGACAAAAATCCCTTGTCTGGGAGACCTTACTGTTATAGGCGAAATGATGGGAGACAAAGGCGGCTGGCAATCCGGTTTTAGCAAACTTGCTCTCGGTTGGAATTGAATTTTTGTCCTTTGGATCGCTATTAAATGATACCTCTGTCAAGTCGTCATAAGTATCATTATCAGAATCTTCAACCAGAGGCTGAGTTTTATAAATATAAACCTCCTCGCCATCATAAAGACCGTCATTATCAGTATCAGCCAGTAGAGAATTGGTTAGATAATTGTTTGTCTCCAGTCCATCTGCCAGGCCATCGTTATCATCATCAGGATCTAAATGGTTATGGACTCCATCTTGATCAGTATCAATGTAATTGGCTAAAATCTTAAAAATCATCTCCTCTTGTTGGGAGCCCATGGTTAAAAGGATATTATGAGTTCCACCGGACAAGCCTTGAAGATGGTAATCTTCCACAACATAACCCACACCATCTTTCAACAAAGTGGTGCCAATCAGTTGACCATCTAGCTTCACTTCAATATTTTTTATTGTCAACGACACACCAACTGCGTTTATTAACAGTTTATCTGATGGTTTGTAGTAATTCTCATATGGAGCAGTTACAGCCAGGTAGTCGGTTGTACCTTTTTGGCCTATGACCAAAAGGGCTTTTTCGTATTTTAATGAAGTGCGGGCGCTAAAGGCCATTACCTTTTTCTTCTCCGCCGGTTTGCCGCTAAAGAGTTCCTTGAAAAGCTTGACAATTCGGGCCTCTATCCCCTCTTTCCGTAAAAATTTGTCATAATCACCATTAAACATTTTGCCCAAATATATTCGCATCTGGACTAATGATTTATCCTTGTCTGACAACGATTTCCATTGACTTTTGAAGGTTTTATAGGAGTTAAAACTCTTAAATACTTCATGGTCAAGGGTTGCCATCAATATTAACCTGTATTGGAGCAGTATTTCCCGTTCTTTGGCCGGAAAAAACTCTATCATCGACGCTGCACTGATTAAAGATACCGCACTAATCGGAGTGGAGTGTCCTATTATCCATTTTATTGTTGATTTCAATAAAATTCCTGTGCCCATATCAATGGCCAGGTCTTTTAACGAATTATTTCCCGATTTTATTGCCCCAATAACTCCCTCCTCTATTAGAGAAAATCGGGCGATTATTTTCTGGCGCACTTTTTCCATTGCCTCTATAAGTGCTTCATCACCATAAAGATCGGTTATTTCAACCACGCTTTTTAAATGGAGAAAACGATTTTCTATCTCTTCTCTAATTAAGGCGTTGGCAATCACCACTTTTACAGCAGAGTGCAGTTCATTACCCACTTTAACACTTTTTTCAGCATAACTTGTCATGGCACCAATCCGCCCGGCTAAAGCAGTCATGGCGCTGTCATTCAAAGTCAATAAAAGAGAGTTGATATCAGCAACCTTATTGGCCATTGCCAACTTGCTTTTTGCACTTTTGTAACGGTTATGCAGCCGTTTATCACCTGTTAACCCTGTTTGCATCATCAACCGGGCCAGAACTTGTATATAGGCAATACGGCGTTTGTGAAAATCGCAAATCGAGGAGGAAAATGGGCTATAATACTTTGGCGCATCAACTGCGGTTCCACCGGTAGTGGCATCACGAGAGACTAGATTTACCTGAAGATCTTGAGCAAATTTTTCCAGATCCAGATAAGGGGGGATTTTAAAGGTTATTTTCTCTTTTTTAGCAGCAGCCAGGGCTTTCTGAAGATCGTATTTACCGGTGGCAATATCTTTGTACGCTCTTTTATATGGTTTGGAATTGTTTTGCAGCACTTCCAACTCCAGCGACTGCTCCCAGGGGATGCTTTCAAATAAAACTGGGTCTTCAAACAAGATCACTCGCGATGAAAAATGTTGGATTTGAACAATCGCTTTTAAGCCTGTTTCATCCAAAAAAGCGGGTTCTGACCAACCGTCATTCAATTTGCTTTTGGATAATGAGCCATCTTGTTTCTTTTCCAAAACAGTTACAAACTGGCCCGGCTCCCCCTTTATTTTAAGAGGGATCTTAACAATGATTGGTTTATCGAATTTGGTGCCATGGGGTCCAAAAGAGGCCCCACCGGCAAATATTTTCCCCCCTGGTATTGTGGATTGATCAACATCTTCCTCTTCAACAATATCGGTAGTTATATTTGTAGCGCTGCCAAGACTGCCGGCAGCAATATCCATCTCTATTTTGTTTTTAAAAGAGAGATGCCCACCAGTGGCTGGCACCGATTTCTCATCACTTTTATCCTCCACACACTTACCATCGCCCTTATCTTTAAAACCAGAGTCACACTTACAAACCGCCTGGCCAGTGTCACTGCTGCACACTCCCCTGTTGGTCTCCTGGCAGGGATTAGGTCTGCAGACATCATCGGTGCAAACTCCAGTTCCATCATTGTGATAGCCGGTGGCACACTTGCCGCAGCTGTGGCCGTCATATTCCTGGTCACAGGAGCATATTGGCACTCCGGTGCTATGGTCGCACTGGCCGTGACCTGAGCAGGTGTTGGCCTGACACTCTTCATCTTTTACACAGGAACTGCCATCCTGGTGAAATCCGCCCAGGCAGCCGCCGCACTTTGCCGAACCACTATCGTTCTCGCACTTGCGGTTATCCCCTTTGCACTTAGTGTCGTTGGTGCATGGGTCTTTGGGCAGGCACTTGCCCTGGCCATAATCTTTGAAATCCTGGTCACAGGAGCAGTTTGCCTGGCCATTGTCATTTGAACAAATGGTTTTATGTTTATCCTGGCAAGGATTTGGTTCACAGGGACCTTTGGAACTGTCATGGACTACTGTTTCACTGTCGTCTTCATTGGCCCCGCCATCTTTGCCATCATTTGCGCTGTTGTCTGACTGCCCGCCGCTGCCAGCATCGTTTGTGCTATCACCATCGCCACCACAAGCCGCCACCACTAAGGAGAAGGTAAAAATGGTCAATATAACCAATAAAAAATGTTTCCAGCTCAATTAATAACCCTCCATTTTCGAAAAAAATTGATTATAGTTTTGACAAAACAGCAATCCTCCACAAGGTGTATTATGGCTGCTTTTCCTGCATGTCACAAGGATAAAATTTCTGGAGTGCTCTCTTGTTTTGATCCCATGAGCGTGATAGTCTTGATATTTCAGCCACAATGAGATTATCCCCGGGTTCTGTTTTAACAGGCACTAGACCCCACTGGCCTCGTGATTTTTGCAATAAGACAGAGGATTAAATTCAACTGAGGAAGGAGCCCAAATATGACCACCAGGACTATCATGGCAATCTGGATGATTTCTGTCATGTCTCTCTTTTGCCTTATCATAGGATGCGGATCAGATACCAAAACGCCCAATCAGCAGGCAGCCGGCACAACCGGGGATGAAAAACTCTCTCCTGACCAGCCTTCCAACGGGAATAGCAATTATAATTGTAGCGTGAGCCAGGCATTTAATTTTCAGGACAGCGGAGGGGAGGGAGTCGTGGGCCACATAAATTACCTTGAAATCGGGGGTTGGGTCATAGAACCCGATACCTCTCTGAAGAACCCTGAGAAACCAAAGGGGGAGATGAAAGTTGTAGTGGGGCCATTAAGTTCAGTCAGTTGGGGTGGAGGTTTCGAGGAACCTATTAGTTTTTCCGTCCGGGTATCAACGAAAAACAAGGATATTTTCGCAAAATTAAGGTATATGGACCTTTCCGATACTGGAGTAAAATTTGATTTCGTAGTCTTTGAGTACGATCCAGTTTCAAAAACCTACTTCAGGGCTTTTCACAGCAATCAGGCGATACTGAAAGGACTTATACTGAAACAAGGAGGAGAACTTGTAATGGGTATTAACCAAAATCAATGTTCTGACGTCCTCTCTCCGGTGAATTTTGAAGCCTTTATTTCCATCATGCCGCAGGATATAGAGCAGGATATTTTTTTGGCCGTATCCCCTGACGGTAAGTTTGTGAAGAAGTGGGGTTTCACCTTCTAGCCTGGCATTATGTTTTAAACATTTATAGACAATTAGAAACTAAGTATAGATATTTAGCGATAATAGAATTTTTTTGCCATGACCACGATAAAAACCAGATTCAGAGCAGCCACCATATCTGCAACCCTATTTACAACAATACCTGCAACAGTTGTGTCCCTCCGGTAAGCATGCGTGACACCCCATCCCCCCTGAGTTAAACTCCTTTGGAACCCCAAGCAAAGGAGGAATCCCATGTCAAACGATGTTTTACAGTGCAAAGATGTAACCCTGGATACAGTCAAGAATCTGTTTGCAGAATGGCGTGAGGCGAGGACTAGTAAGCGAGAACCGATTCCTGACCGGCTTTGGCATGCGGCAGCTGCCCTCACCCATGATGGACATTACAAAATTCATCAAATATGCTCCGAACTGCGCCTGAACCAGTCTGCATTCAAGAAACTCACATTCCCCACCCCTACCAAATTAATATCCCTATTTTATCAAACTA
>CAZTWC010000182.1:0-7377 GCA_964617105.1 uncultured Myxococcia bacterium | reverse complement strand
CCCTCAGATATTTAGCTCGCTCAGGAATATCGAGATCCAGCAGTTTCTCCACTGCCAAGGTGAAACCCACATTGTTTAAAAGAGGCGAGGCATAATTCATCCGGTCAGTATAGGGAATAATCTGGTGATAAGTGCGATTTTCGCACATCTTCTCCAAACCGCGATGGAGGTAACCTATATCCGGGTCACAATTGACAATGTTCTCTCCATCCAACTCCAGCACCAGCCGCACGGTTCCGTGCATGGCCGGATGCCATGGTCCCATATTGATGATCATAGTATCGCCGATACGTTCTTCTATCTCGTAAGGCATAAAATCCTCCCCATCTATCCTTGAATCTTAACTTCTGGATGACGCAATTTTATCCGGTGTTGTCTCTGCTCAAGGGGATAATCTTTGCGCAGCGGATATCCCTCGAATTCTGGGTAAAGTAAGAGGCGGCGCAGGTCTGGGTGGTTAGCAAAAATAATCCCAAACATGTCGTAAACCTCTCGTTCAAACCAGTTGGCAGAATTGTACAGAGAAGTTAGAGACTCGATACGGGGATTGGCATCTGGTATCCGGCTTTTAATCCTGAACCGATGATTTTTGCTAATGGAATACAGATGACACACCACTTCGAACCTTAAATCATCACCAGGATAATCCACCGCGGTCAAGTCTGTAAGCATATCGAAATCGCAGAGA
Organism: uncultured Myxococcia bacterium; assembly: GCA_964617105.1. GTDB lineage: Bacteria > CAZTWC01 > CAZTWC01 > CAZTWC01 > CAZTWC01 > CAZTWC01. The sequence goes on along the minus strand of CAZTWC010000182.1, from coordinate 6,689 downwards.
GAATCCTCTTTTAAAAATTGGCAGCATCCAAAATAGATATCATCGGCCACCAGGGCGGTATAATCGCCTCTAAAAGAATGGGTACTGATAATTTTATCACCGAATTTGTCCTGCAGCATTTGCATAACTGCTTCGCTCATGTTTTCTCCTCTTTGATTAAGAACGAAAAGAATTCCCGGGATTTCAATGCCGGGTTGAAAACTTAAAAAATATCACACGGACCATTTTGAATCTTGTCCTGTAGTTCCATTAAACCATCGATAAATGCTTCGGGACGGGGTGGGCAACCTGGAACATATACATCAACCGGAATTATACAATCCGTCCCCTGAACCACGGAATAGTTCCGGTAGAATCCTCCTGAACAGGAACAAGCACCAACTGCGATAACCCACTTGGGTTCACACATCTGGTCATAGACTCTTTTTAATACCTTTGACTGCTTGACCGTAATGGTGCCAACCACCATCATCAAATCTCCCTGCCGGGGAGTAAATCTGGGGATCTCCGCCCCAAACCGGGCCAGATCATAACGGGAACACATAGTTGACATAAACTCCATTCCGCAGCAAGCGGTGACAAAAGGATTTTGAAAGAGGGAAAACTTCCTGCACCAGTTGAAACTATTCCTGATAAAATTTCCCATGGCAGTCTCGTCAATCTGGGTGCTGGAAGCCAAATCCAGAGCCGATCCAGGATTATTCATTTAATACTCCTATTATTCCTTTTATTCCTTAATAATTTTGACTGTTTTTCTAACTTTATCTGGTTTTATTTATCCCATTCAAGAGCACCGCGGCGCCAGATATAAAGCAATCCGAGGGATAAAATCCCTAGAAAGATAAACATCTCCACCAGGCCGAACCAGCCCAAAGATTTAAACTGCACTGCCCAGGGATAAAGAAACACCGCTTCGATATCAAAAATAATAAATATGATAGCCACCAGGTAAAATTTGCTGGAGAACCGGGTACGGGCCTCGCCGATGGGATCGCTACCGCACTCAAAAGGTTCACTCTTAATAGGAGATGGCCTTTTGGGTCCCAGGTAGTAATTGAGCGCCACCATAACGATGGGCATAATAATGGCAACGATAAACGCTAAAACAACCGGATAATAACTGTTAAGCATATGCTTCCTCTAAATACTATACAAATCTATAAACGTATACCTTAAAATTATCGAGTTTTCCCTAAAAACTTTTTTTTTAATTAGCTATACTTTTATACTTGATCATCATAGTTTTTGCAAGCTATTTGAAAACTTTTCTTCCTAATGATCCTAAAGATAACTCTAATTTGACTCTGATTAGTCCTGTCACATCCTGGGCCGCGGTTTTAAATATTTTTACTCTGGAATCCAAATCTTCAGTCCATTCAACCGGCAATTCAAAGATACGGTATCCCTTCCCAACCGCCTTTAGCAGTAATTCGGTATCGAAAAACCACTCATTATCTTTTACCTGGGGGAGCAAATCTCTGGCCACCCGGGTTTTAATAACCTTAAACCCACACTGAGCATCGCTAAAAGGATTTAAAAACATCATTTTTATCAAGGTGTTATATCCGCGAGAGATGATCTCGCGCTTCACACTCCTCCGGGTAAGAGAAGCCTGCATGAGACGGCTGCCAATGGATATATCGTAACCACACTTAAGCCCTTCGATGGCCAGGGGAAAATAGTTCAGGTTAGTGGATAGATCCACATCCATGTAACTGGTGATTTCCGCCTGCGAACTCATCCAGGCGGTCCTTAAGGCTAAGCCGCGGCCCAATTTATCTATATGTAATACTTCCAGGTGATCATCCTGAGTTGACAAATCCCGAGCGATCTCCAGAGTTTTGTCGGTAGAGGCGTTGTCAGCGATTATGATTTTCCAGGAGAAAAAAGCCCTTTTAGATAAAAACTCCACCAGAGTTGCAATACTTTTTGCCAATATTTTCTCTTCATTATACACGGGAATTACAATATCTACCTGTTGTGGCTTATCTTTTTTCATACTTAATTATCCAAAATGTACTTTAATCTGTTATTACCCATAACTCGGGATAGGTCAACCGCTAGTTTCCGGACGGAAACTGCTATTGAGAATTCTATAAATTATAAGCCATAAGTTTCATCATGAGGACCGAGCACGATGAATTTAATAGTTTCATTTTCACATTCTTTACAATCGTAGCAGGCAACATAACTATCATCGCCTTTTTTCCGGCAGGCAGTACAGTACAAATAGATAATAATGAAATTTTTCTTTACCGGACAGGAATAGAAACCCCGCCATTTGTCTTTTAACGGTTCACCCATTTTAAGGGGGTGCTCCATGATCATCCGAACCTTGTTTTCGATATTTTTTTTTATGCTGCTGTGTTTTTTTACAGCCTTTAAAAACGCTTGTTCAAATTTCGATTTCATTATTATTCAAACACTTCATCAAAAGAATGCCATCTAGCGTTTCCATCTCTTAGTTTTTTTTGAGCCTCTAACATTGCTTCTTTAAAGGCTGTATTTGCAAAAATGGCCTTTGCTTCTTCTCCCTGAGAGATGCGTTTAAGATTGAGAATATATTGGGTAACTATGTCAGCAACCGTGGTACGGTTTTCCGCCGCAAATATTTTAACAAATTCAGCAATGTCCTGATCCAGACTGATATTTAATCTTGTTTTAGCCATATTTTAATCCTCCCTGGTATCTGTTCCCATTGTATGTAACCCAGGAACATTTGTCAATCAATGAAAAGAAAAAATCCCAAAGCAACTTAAAAAATTTAATGCCTGGTTGACAATTCTGCTAATATTCTTAATATTAACGTTATTTTGCCAAGAATAAAATGGATGGATTGACTTATGCATATTGTTTTAGTAGAGCCAGAGATACCACAAAACACCGGTAATATCGGCCGTTTATGTGCTGCAACTGAAACTCCGCTCCACCTGGTTGGAAAACTGGGATTCTCCCTGTCAGACAAATACTTGAAGCGGGCGGGACTGGATTACTGGCCCTATATACACGTAATCCGCCACAACAGTTACCAGGATTTTTTTTCAAAATGTAAAGATGACTCCCGGCTGCTTATGTTTACAGCCAGAGGCGGCGCCCCTTATAACCAGATAAATTTCCAGTGGGATGACTATCTGCTTTTTGGAAGTGAGACCAAAGGACTACCAGAATCTCTACTAAAGGAAGCCGGGGATAATAAAATTAACATTCCTACTAGTTCCAAAGTTAGAAGTCTAAATTTGGCTAATGCAGTTTCTATTGTGCTTTACCATGGGCTGCAACAATTAACCGGTGATAATTGGCCCTGGACCCCCTAGTTTATGAGGAGAGCAAATGCCTATCACATTCTGTAAATACCACGGCCTGGGAAACGACTTTATAATTGTGGATAATGATAAAAACCGGGAAGTTATCACCCCCACAAAAGCAATTCAATTATGCAATCGCAATTTTGGGGTTGGCGCTGATGGGGTTTTGGTCATCAGCCCATCTAAACAGGCTGATATCAAAATGGATATTTTCAACTCTGACGGCAGCCAACCTCAAATGTGCGGCAATGGAATCCGCTGTGCAGTAAAATTTGCCCTGGACACGAATATTTTTTCTCCGCAACCGGACCAGGTTAGTGTAGAAACTGGACGGGGAGTTTTGACCTGCGTTATAGATGGTGATTCGGTGACGGCCAAAATGGGCCGGCCAATTTTTGAATGCGACCAGATTCCAATCAAAGCAGAGGGACAATTTCTAAACCAGCCCATAACCTGTGAAGAATATACATTTAACGGCTATGCTGTTTCCATGGGCAACCCCCATCTGGTTATTTTTGCTTTACCTAAGCAGAAAATACTGGAAAATATTTCACTAGCCTTGAGTCAACATCCATGGTTTCCAGAACAAACCAATGTAGAGTTCTGCCAGGTAATAGGTGATAATAAACTTAAAGTAATAGTTTTTGAGAGGGGCTGCGGTTTTACCCTGGCTTGCGGTACTGGCGCCTGCGCCACCGTGGCTGCTGCCGGCTTAAAAAAAGTTGTCGATCCTGCCCGTCCAGTAAAAGTTGAATTGCCGGGGGGAGAATTATTGGTAGAAATTATCGGTGATTATCAGGATATCCTTATGACCGGGCCGGCAAACTTGGTTTTTCGAGGCGAAACAAATTAACTTAGGGCTCCCTTAGGCATTGCTCAAAAATATTCCCGGGTGAATTTTGTGGCGGTCCAGGCCCATTTCCTGAAAGGAGAAACCCTGGGCCAGTCCTAATAATTGAAAATAGTAGACGGGTGGTACCATTTTTGGGGCTTTGGATTTATCCTGGTGCTTACGAGCCAGTATGATTTGGCCCAGGTCAAAAGATGAAAAACAGGAGGGGCAGATCATCCCCATGCAGTCAGCGCCGGTCTGGCGAATGGAATCGAGTACGCATTTGGTCATTTTATGGCGGATCTCCTCTTTTTGACAGGCTTTTCCGCAACAGAGAGCCCACTCCTGATGGCGCACAGTTTGACCACCAATGGCGGCTATCAAATTCTCCAGCACTTGCGGATCATCTGGATCATCTACCTGCATAAAACTACTGGGCTTTAGCAAATGGCAGCCATAGTGAACCGCTATCTTCGCGTCCTTTAAAGGACTAACCACGGTAGAGGCTATTTTTCCCATGCCCACCAGATCCCGCAATACAGTTACAATATGGCGGACTTTTACTGTTCCCAGAAATTTTTTACCAATCCGGGCCAGGCGGCGGTTGACCAGCATTTTTAATGATTCATCCCTGGCCAGCATATAGACCGCTTCGCTCAAGGTGGCGGTGCAACCGGAGCAGATGGTGAAAATATCAAGTCCCTTCTCCTCGGCCAGACAGAGATTCCTGGCTGCTAAAGTGAGCCAGTCCAGGTTGTTGGCTCCTTTGAAATAGATGGGGTCAGGACAGCAGGTAAATCCGGGCAGATCAACAATATCAATATCCAGAGCGGGCAAAGTTAGACGAATGGCCCTTTCCATAAATGGATATTTGACCGGTATCAGACAACCAGAGAAAAAAGCCAATTTCATGTTTTATTATCCTTATCTCCACCAAGAATTTTGGCCAACTCTTCGGTATCCAACTTCTCCAGGGGCTTTAGATTCAACTGTTGCCGCAGGCGGTTGGTGGCCGGCATTAAGGGCACACTGCGGCCGGTCTTCCGGATTCTCTGGTTGATGATTTCCACCTCTTTGAATGCGGTTCCCTTTTTTAGAGCCAGATTTTTAATAGCCACTATCACCTCCACTGGAAAGACTTCCTGAGGACAACGTTGATAGCAGTTGTAACAATTGGAGCATTGCCAAATAATTGAATCTGGCTCCAGCAGTTCATCCAAATACCCCAAGAGAGCCTGCAGCATAATCTGCCGGGGGTTAAAACCTTTATGGAAGCGGGCGCTGGGACAATCCCCCACGCAGGCGCCGCATTGGTAACAGTAATCCAAGTGATTGGCGCCCAACATCCCGGTCAGTATTTCCCGTTGCCGAAAATCTACCTCAATCGGTTTGCCTGTCATGTTTTTATCCTTTTACCAGGCAGAGCCGGGGTTTTATCACCAGGTCTGCTATTTTTTTTGCCAGCCTTGGGTTGCAGATAAATGCTGTTGCTCTTACATTCCGGTTTGGGGCAAGCCCATTCCGATAATCTGGCCTGGGGGTCAAAGGGAGCGGCAAAGAGATGGCCGCAACTCAAACACTTGAACCAGGCCTGACCTTTGGGAGGCTGGTCAGTAGGCCAAACCTCCAACTCAACTGGTGACTTCAGAGTAGATAGAGTTTTTTTCTTTTCTACCCCTTTTAATTTTTGCGCTTTTAACACCTGCTGAGTGTAATTTACCTCTTCGCCGGTCACCATATTGCGCATTTTATCCAACTTATGCATTACCCGAGCGAATTTTTGCCCTTCAGCGGCACTTATCCACTCCAATTGCAAACGCCAGGGGTTTATTGCCATTTTTTCAAGTTTTTGCCACAATTTCTGCATCCGCCGGACTGTGGCCCGGTTGGCATCAATGTAATGGCAGTCGGCAAAATGGCAACCCGAGACCAGCACCATTGGCGCGCCCTTTAAAAAGGCGTACTCTACAAACTCTTCTTTTACCCGGGCGCTGCACATGGTGCGGATCAGCCGGGTATGAACCGGGTACTGCAACCTGGAAATGCCGGCAAAATCTCCGCCCGCATAACTGCACCAGTTGCAGGCAAAAGTTACCAGTTTATCCATAGGCTGGCTGGCTAAAATTGCATCGATTTGAGCCAATATCTGGATGTCGGTAAAGTGGCGCATGGTAATAGCGCCAAATTTGCATTCAGCTCCACAAGAGCCGCAACCGGCGCAAGCTGCTTCAATGATTACCGGCACTTCCCCTTTGTTCCATTGAATAGCCTTGTAAGGGCAAACTGCGGAGCACAAAGAGCCGCAGCCTTTGCATAAATCCGGATCGATTTGTGAAGTGATAGCCTCTATTTTGACATGGCCGGCGTTCAAGAGAATCTGGGCTCGGGCTGCCGCTGCCCCAGCCTGGGTAACGCTGTCTTTAATATCCTTGGGCGACTCCACGCAACCGGCAAAAAATACGCCCCGGGTGGGTGCATCAACCGGCTTCAGTTTGGGATGAGCCTCCATTACAAAACCATCGGCCGAAGCTGAAAGAGTCAGCAATTTACGA
>CAZTWC010000181.1:0-7403 GCA_964617105.1 uncultured Myxococcia bacterium | reverse complement strand
CATCGTAAAGTTTCTGACCACTGTAATTGGGAAAAGCCTTGCACTTGCCACGGATTAACCACTCCACCCCCTAAAATCCCATTTTCAAACCGGTTAACAGCCCTGTTAACCACTTTAGGCAAGCCTAACCCAGAGAAACAGAGACTCTTCGGAGAGCCTCAAAATGCCTGGTATAATTTACGTGATTTTTGTGGTTAATGTGAGATGACATTGTTTTTGGTCTCTATTTCTGAGACCGGTTGAGACTGACAGAAACCGGGCTAAGACTGGCCAAAAAGAGGAATACCCAGTGAAATTGTGGCAGAATTGAGGCAGACATTTCAGTGAAATCGAACCAGATGGGCAGTGGCCAACCTTGACAACCCACCGCTAACCACCCGTTATCACGAGTATTTCGCCGCGGCCGCCAAACAGCGCCACCCCCGTCTCCGATCTTTCCCCCAAAACGCAAGAGAGCCCGAAGCACCTAATCAAGGCTCTCCGGGCTCTCTTGTAAACCAATTGGGAGGCGTTACCCTGCCCTTTTTTTATTGGCTCCCCGCTGCACGCCTCCGCTCAAACCGGTTTTTGGGCGGGTGAGGGTTGGCGGGAACTTGCAGATTGTGAGATAATTCTGTGATTATCATGGGTTGGGATGTACTCTGAGAAATTCTGGGTAAAGTTGAGGTCGGTGTGGAAGCTGAATGTAATTTCTTGGTTAACAGGTATAACAAATTGATAAATTGAGTTAATATTCACTGGTATCACACTTCCTCCTTTTCTTCACCTTGTTCCAGTTGTTTCAACATTCGGTCAAAGTCACTCTCAAATAAACGGTCCTGAACAATGCGATATTTCTCGAACTCACTCTCAGCATGAGCCCTGGCCAGCTCTGCAGTCACCTTGCCTGCATCCTGAAGAATTTCCCTGTCCCAGAGTTTCAGAAATCCGCTCAACCGCTCTTCCCAGTCCGCCATGGTCATGGGAATCTTACGCATGGCCTGCATTTCCGCCATATCAAGATAGGCTGAAACAATTCGCTGCATCTGTCCCAACTCAAACTCGGAGAGATAGTTCTTGGCAATTGAAACATCGTATTTGTGAATTTTTCCTTTTGGCGCTCCTTCCCAGCTGGTCAGACCCATGTTTTCTCTCTTGTGATCCGCGCGATCTACAATGACTTCCGCCGCCGTATTACCATGAATGGCATAGTGCATCTTATTTTGAACAGCGGAAAAAAAACGTTTTGTGACCGTGGCGGATGGATCGTAATCCAGAGCGGTGGCATAGATATCTGTAATTTTCTGGTAGAACTTGCGCTCGGAAAGCCGGATTTCTCGGATTTTTTCAAGTTGTCGTTCAAAGAATTCATCCGTCAGGTTCCCGCCGTGTTTGAGTCGATCCACATCCATCGTCCAACCCTGTATCGTGTAGTCCTTCACAATTTGATTAGCCCACTTGCGGAACTGCACGGCCCGCTCGTTTTCTATTTTGAAACCAACGGCGATGATTGCCTGTAGATTGTAGTGTTTTGTATTGTAGTTTTTACCGTCAGCGGCAGTTATTAAGTATTTCTTAATAACTGAGTTTTCCTCCAACTCGTTATCGGCAAAAATACGCTTCAAATGCTGGTTGATGGCGGGAATCGAAACATCATAGAGTGTTGCCATCATCTTCTGTGTAAGCCAGATGTTCTCATCTTCATAGCGCATTTCCACACTGGTTTCAGAACTTCCCCCTGCTGCGACAAAGGTCAGGTATTCAGCAGCCGAGGAACGGACAAGGGATGTCGCTTTTTTTTCCTTTTTTCCGGACTTCTGTATTCTTTTGTTTGTATCCTTTTTCAAGGTCATTCCTTATATTATGACCAGAACTATTGTAGCAATAGTCAGCTTTACGTATGTGACCTGTAGGAAATAGCGGGCATTTACCCTTAAATTAAATATTTTTAAGTTCATTTTTATTGTAAAGAATTTCGAGCAATTGCTTTAATAAGTCTGTAGGCCATGGTGGCATAGTTCCTTCTGAATCTCTTAAAAGACCATAACGAATTAATGTTTGAATTGAAAACATCTCGATGGGATTTTCTGGTTTCGTTACGTCTCTAATTTTATTTCGTGGTTGGTCTTGTTTTTCAACCACGTATAATTTTCTCATCAATTCAAAATCACTGAGTTTTAATTCTCGTACGACTTTAATAAAGAATGGTTTTGATTCTTTTGGAATTTTCTTTAGGATAATTGCTTGGAGTATTTTTGCATAGATATCTACTTTTTTATCTTCTTCGTCTTGAATTACTTTGGTTAAAATCGAATAATAATCTTCAGAAGAGAACTCTCTATTAAGAAAATCTTCCTGATCTTCCTGATCTTCCTGATCTTCATTGCTTACTCCATCTAATAATTTTCGCCCTTCATATCACGTAACCACTTTTTTGTAGACGTTAAGGTCTTGTAAATGGACCATCCCTCCTTGATGCCCATTCATAGATATTTAGTAGAAAATCGCTGCACCATTAAGGCTTATCCAAATGAAGCCTGCCATGGAATTAGAATAGGATACCATTCAAGCTTAAGTCACGACTCAAACCGGTGAAAAAAAACTGGTTCTGCCACATGCAATTCTACCAAGAAAGCCAAAAAAGTCAAACCGACCTCGCCGCATAGAGCAAATAGGCCGTCAAAAATTGTCGAGCACCTCCGCCTGGCCAGAGAATTCAAAATGCTCCTGGATACCGGCCAGGTTGCCAGCCAGGCTGAGATAGCTAGAACCCGCGGCTTAACCCGGGCCCGGGTGACTCAGATTATGAAACTTCTTTTGCTGCCGGAGGAGGTTGTTATTGCAATTGAGACTGGTGGTAAAAATGGTCATCATTGCAGTATCAGCGAAAGAAACCTGCGATCTTGTCTAAAATCTTCAATGCAGTGCAAATCGTAAAATTTCAATCAAAGTCATCAACATCTAACCTTTGTTGAGCCTAAAGACTAAACAAAGCACCTTGCTGAGCGCAATGTGCAATATGGGCTCAACAAAGTGCTTTGTTGCACATACAGACTCAACAAAATTTTTACAAAACTTTCCGCCCTTCTGCCAAATTTATTAATTTAGGAAAACAAAGAATGGCTGCTCTTCGACCACTACTACCTTGAATCTCTTTTAAAATTCCGGCCTTTTTAAGTTGACGCAATAGTCCCGAAGTTGTTTGGTTGTGAATATTATACTCTTTCTTCATTAAACTTGCACAATCTGATGTTTTGAAAACAGGTTTATTGAAAATCACATCAAGTAGATAGACAGAATACTGTGAATGGGTTATCTTGCCTATCTCACTTTTCATATTGTCATACAAAGACATTATGGCTTTCACCCGTTTGCAATTTTCTTTTGCTTGAACAATTATTGCTTGTAGAAAAAAAGTAATCCAGCCATCCCAGTCCTGTTCTTCGGATATTTTCCTTAACCGTAGATAATATTCATCACGATTCGCTTCCAGATATTCACTAAGGTAAAACATTGGTTGTGATAGTTTTTCCTTGAAAAATAAAAACAGTGGGATCAAAATACGTCCAATACGACCGTTACCATCTTTAAATGGATGGATAAGTTCAAACTGAGCATGTACTATTGCTGTTTGCAATAAAAAATCAATGTCATCAGATTCGATATAGTTTTCCCAGTCTCTAAGAAAATCGGGCATACAAACAGGGTCTGGAGGAATAAATAATGCCTCTTCAATAGCGCATCCTTTTGAACCAATCCAGTTTTGGTCATTTCTGAATTCACCTGGAGTTTTGTTCTGTCCACGAACAGAGTTAAGTAGAATTTTATGTAATTCACGGATAAAACCTAGACGAATCGGATAATCACGCAAATGCTCCGAGGCGAGAATAAGCGCTTGGCGATAATTGGATATTTCCTGGATATCTTTAAATTTTTCCCCCTCTTTAACCATCCCCGCTTCATGTTCCAATACCTCATCAACTGTTGCTTGGGTACCTTCAATTTTTGAAGATAATACTGCCTCTTGTGTAGTTAACGGTGACAACATGACAGCCGGGTTAGGAATTCCCTGTAACAAACCATCATAACGGGCAAGTTCGGCATTGGCATTTCCTACTAAACCTAAAAGAAATTGGTAATCCAAATTGGTTATTGGTAATTTGTCGGGAATATATGGATTCATATCCTGCACCTGTTATTACTTTTTGTTAACATACTTAGGGCTCACACAAAAATAACTTCACATTTTCGCATCCCATTTTCGGGCCATCTTCGGCCGTTCCTCAATCGCAAAATCCTCAACGCAGCAATTTGCTGCGCCTGCGGTTTTACTCAATCGTCCCGACCAAAGTTTGTCTCCCTGAAAAAAAGCCCCAGGGTTCGGCACTTTAAGCAATGGTATAAAGCACTTACTGCCAGGGGCGCTATTTATCTATTGTTAATATCCCATAGTTCGAATATTTTATCAAATTCTATTGTGAATAATCTACCCAGTAAAAGACCCAAAAAATGATTCATAGCAATCTCACTTGACTAATCCCTGAAAACCTGTTCGTCCATAATCCCATATTGATTAAAGTTGGCTTTGATAGTCAGGAGCAGAGTGATAAATACGGTTATGGCAGTACTTACAAAAATAGCCAGCATAATAGCGATCTGATATTTGATGGCAGTCATGGGATTGGCACCGGCCATAATGATACCGGTCATCATCCCGGGCAGGGAAACGAGGCCTATGGTGGCCAGAGTAGCTATAGTTGGGGCCAAAGATTGGTAGTATGCCTGCCGCAGATAGGGGGTGACACTCTCCCAGAGGGTGGCTCCCAGGGCTAAATTATAGAGATAATTCTTCTCATTTTTTCTGATACTCTGATAGAAGTTGCTGATGCCGATAATATCGGCTCTCAGGCAGTTACCCATGATCATACCGCCGATGGGGATGAAATATTGCGCTTCCAAAAGATTTGGCAACCTGAGTATTATGCCGGTAAAATAGAGAAGCGGCAGGCTGGTTCCCACTAAGATGGCCGGAAAAAGTGGCAATATAAATTTTTTCAGTGCCAGTTTTGTTCCTTTTATTACCGTCAAATCGGCGACAATAAGCATTAATAATAGCCAGAGAAGATTAAGCCACCACAAATTTCGTTCAAAGACAATATGCAGATAAAATCCCACAAAAAGCAATTGAAAAGTCATTCGCAAAACAGAGATAATAGTTGTTGCTAAGATGTTTATCCCCAAATAGATAGCCAGGCCAATAGGGATTAAAAGCAGTAGATAACCCAATGCCAAATTATAGATGGAGATCTCTATTACTGCCGCGGTCATTTTATCTCTCCCATAAGAGTTGTAGTCGGAACCTGGTGGGATTTTTCGATGTGAACAATCCTATCCGCCATCTCCATTTGGAAAGGATCGTGGCTGACACTGATAATTGTCCTATCATTGGATTGTTCAAAGTAGCGTGAAACCCGTAATTTATTTTCCCTGTCAAGATGAGAGGTGATCTCATCCAATAAAAACAGGGGGCGATTTTGTAAAATAGCCACAATTATTGCCAGGCGCTGTCTTTCTCCAGATGAGAGGGAGGAGAGATTCTTACCCAAAAGATTTGGCGATAGATCAAATGTATCGAGCAGGGAGTTAACTCTGTCAGCGGTGGGTTTATTTTTTTGATTGGCTTTCAGGGAAAAGGGAAAATAGATGGCCTCATTAACCTTACCTTCTCCCAAATCTGCTTCCTGGGGCACATAGGCGATTTTTTTCCTGATTTGCCAGATTGTATCACCGTCAAGTTTAATTCCATACAGGGTTATGCTTCCCTCAACCGGAATGATAAATCCCAAAATCGCCCGTAAAACAGTAGATTTACCAACTCCTGATTTCCCGGTCAGCACCAGATGCTCACCACTATTAACCTGCAGGGAAAACTCTCTTAGGATCGGTTGACCATTTATCTCGATGGTTATCTTGTTTAGAGAGATTTGCATGGATATTTGCTATCCTGACTATCCGAAATTCCACTGTATCAAATTCGAAAACGGGATTGAGGGTTTATTTTCCAATAATTTCGTTCAATCCTTCTACGATTAGATTTATCTCTTCTGGTTTTGCTATTCCAAGTTTATTTCTAAGGCGTTTTATCGATAACGTGCGAATTTGACTGATTTTAACCCATGAGCGTTTAGGAAGATTTGATTGTTGCAATTCAAGAGTTAAAGGAAATCCGGCTCTTTGGGGTTGGCTTGTAATGGCAGTGGCAATCACTGTCCCTGATCGCTTGTTGAAAACCTCATGACTTAAAATCAAAACCGGTCGATTACCGGCCTGTTCATGTCCAATGGTTGGACTCAGATCAGCCCAAAATATATCACCTCTTAATATCCTTAGTAATTTGGCCATTCATCGTCCTCAGCACAAAAACCTTCTTCCGCTAATTTTTGTTCAAATTTTGGGTCTAATTTTTTGCACTCATTAGCCAATCGGCTCATTTCAATCCTGTCCAATTTTTCGGTAATGGCTTCTTGAATGGCTCTGCTACGATTTGCAAATATTTGTGACTTGACCAGGAAATCTAAGCGATGCAATAAACCCTGGTCAATTGTGATAGCAATTTTCGCTCTGCTCATAATTTCACCTCTAGTACTACGTTACATCATACCATAGTAAATGGCAAGCAAAAAAGAACATTTCGAAATGCTCGTATGGCAATTCTCTTGACAAAAACTCCGCCAATGGCTGTATTGGTACCAGAATGCCTATAACGATTTTTACATCAAAAGGAGATCGTATGAAACGAAAAATAATTACTATTGATGAAGATGCCTGCACCGGCTGTGAAGAGTGTATCCCCAATTGTCCAGAAGGAGCCATTCAGATTATTGATGGCAAAGCCCGGTTGATAAGCGATCTTTTTTGTGATGGTCTGGGTGCCTGTCTGGGTCACTGTCCTGAGGGCGCCATTACCATTGAAGAGAGAGAGGCAGAGCCGTACGATGAGAGAAAAGTGATGAAAAACGTGGTCAAAGGGGGTGTCAATGTAATGAAGGCTCATTTACAGCATTTGCAGGAACATGATCAGCAGGATTTTTTGCAGGAGGCTACCCAATATTTGCAGGATAACCAAATCGAAGTTCCTGATAATTTTGGTCAGGATACCATTGCCAAAGATAGTGGATCAAAGCATAGTCACGGCCATGGTCATGCGGGTTGCCCGGGAGCCAGGATGATCGATTTCTCTGCCAATAAATCATCACAGGATGAAGGTAAAGAAGTAGATAACCAGGGGACACGTCCCTCACAATTGCGTCAATGGCCGATTCAATTACACCTGATCTCTCCGCTGGCCCCCTATTTTAAAGGGGCAGACTAAAGCCAAAAGCCTTTGCCCATCCTGCACCTCCAAAAATATGGCCAGAACCGCT
>CAZTWC010000180.1:0-7415 GCA_964617105.1 uncultured Myxococcia bacterium | reverse complement strand
GTGGCAACCAAATAAAAGATATTTACAAAAAAGAGTGCAAAGAACCTCTCCAATTTGCCGGTGGTGACGGCCTAGTAACGGTGATAGCGGTTACTGACGGAGAAGAGATTTTTACTGAGTACGGGGATGCAAAAAACAATTATTACGAAAATTATAAAAATGAACCGCTGACCATCGATAAAAACAATGATGGTTGTTATGCACCAGAGGCTGGTGATGTTTTCGACCCAGCGGCCAATGACACCAACGGAAACGGTATATGGGATGGAGAATGTTTTGTCGATTTACCAGAACCCTTTGTGGACAAAAATAACAACGCCATTTGTGATACCTCCACCGACACCCGCTTAAACGAATTTTATATCGACTCCAACTCTAATGGAGAATGGGATAACGGTAATGGCAAATGGGATAATAGCAGCGTAATCTGGGTATCTAACCGTATGCGCTGGAGTGGTGTCTGTGATACCCATTTTTATCATTCCCATGTCTATATCAAGGGTGAGCCACAGATGCCTCTGGACAACAGGTGTAAAGATAACCATTGGGAAACTCTTTTATACTGGTTTGGTGACAAGAATTTCGGCCCCCTTATTGACGATACAGAAATAACCGTTGGCGCCACGGGTTCTGCTGTGAGGTTTGCTAACGGTAGCACCAGGTTCAATGTTAAGGACGCCCTCTTTAATCAGGTTTACAGTATTGATTTTTGTTTTGAAGATACTACAGGCGGCGCTCAGAATGCCGATATATTGATCTCTGCTAAATACAAGAATCCAGTCGGTAAAATCGAATCTTGTCAACTGCCATTACCGGTTTCCCTGAAAGCAAATACTCCGTAATAGGATCGGTACCTCGATATGCATGAAAATCATTTAATCAGATATTTTGTTTTGGTCTTTCTGTTACTTACGCTATTTATTACCCAGACGATGGCTCAGCAATTGAATCTAACTACCACCCAGTCTGTTAAAGAAGCGGAGCAGGATGATCAACGATTTAATCAAATATTGCCATATATCCTGGAGCGTATCGATATTAAGGGCAATCATAACACTGAAGATGAGTTTATCCGCAGAAAATTGGACGTGCGGATGGGGGAGTTGCTAAATGAGGAGAAGGTGATTATTTCACGCCTGAAATTACTCAACACCGGGTTGTTCAAGTCGGTTAACACCTCTCTGAAAAAGGGTTCGGAAAAGGGGAAAGTGATTTTGGTTTTCCAGGTTGAGGAGAGGGGAGATATTATTGTAAACGATCTCTTTTTAGGGCTCAATCGGCGACGGGATCTTTTTGGAGGCGGCGGTCTGGCCACCACTAACTTTTTAAGTAAGGGGCTTTATCTGTCTGCGTCTATGGTTTTTGGTAAAAGTCAACAGGGATACAGGTTGCAATTTATGGATCCCGAATTTACCAGTAATAACCTGATTTTTGGGCTAGGTTTGGTATACAATAATGCGGTGGAGTTGGCTTTTGAAGATATCTCATTGGCAGAAGTGGAGAGGCTGGAGTATAGGAGATTGGGCGGATTGTTATCACTAGGTTTCAGGGCGGGGGGATTCCATCGCTTCTATACTGATTATCGCCTTGAAGGACTGGAATCACATATTAAAAAAAAGCGAACCTCTGGGAGTGTTTTGCCCAACGATATTTATCCGGGTAAAAGTTATTTATCAACTATTACTTTTACTTATCAACGTGATAGCCGCAATGGCCAATTTTTACCATCCTCCGGTTCTCGACTAAACCTCTCTATAGAGTTGGGCACCAAACTGGTGGCCAGTGACTACGATTTTAGCAAGTATTTTGCTTCCTTTGAAAAATATTATACGGTCAGTCACAATCACATTATTACTCTAAGAGCCCTGGGCGGGTTGGTCCAGGCTCAAAATAAATGCCCTTTTTTCAACAAGTTTTTTCGGGGAGATTATGCCTTTTTTTCTTTGGATAAATATTCATTGCCCCGAAGCCTGGAATTGAATTTTACCGAAGTGACCGATACCATAAGGTATGACGATGTTTTGATATCTGGCAGGATGGGATATGCCGTGCCGCTTTGGCTGAAAGGAAGATATTTCTACAAGGGCTACGCTTATGGAGCGGTGGATGTAACCCACACCGGGGGGGTAAATGATCCATTTACCATACCGCTTTCTTTTGATATCGGTTTAAAGATGGATACTTATATCGGTGTTTTTACGATTTCAACTTCCTATATATTAGATACAATTTTTTGATCCCACAGTTTTTTTGGTTTTTATGATAGTTACTGATTTGGCCATATTCGCTTTCCGGTGTATTTTTGGAGGGTTAAGGACCCTAATGGTTTTGGTGGTTCTGTTCACTTTTAATCCCATATGCCTGGCCTCTGCCATAAACCTGGAAGTTAAAGTAGAAACTCTGGACAACCAGGATATTGCTATCAACTTTTCTATTGCAAAAATATTTAACCCACCTTTTAGGAGTAAATTAAAAAACGGACTTACCAACAATATTATGGTGGAAATTAAGGTCACCACCAAAAAACAGGTATTGGTAAATAAAAAAACTCTATATTTTATCAGGTATGATCTATGGGACGAGATATTCCTGCTAAAAATTAAAACTTCAGAGGGTCATAAACGATTGCTGGTAAACAGAGTGGAGCAACTTGAAGATTTTATTGCCCGACAAATAATTATTTTAAAAAGTACCACCCAATTTGATTCTCCGGTCAAAATTAAAATTAAGGTAAATAAAAATCCTAATTCTAAAGATATCCTGCAAAAATCGCGTCGCTATTTTGAAAATGTGCACAGTCACAGGCAGGTAGGAGGACAGCGTTCATTTTTTGGTTCATTTGTCCGTTTGTTTTTCAAGGATGATAAAGATAATGCGGATAATACGATGAATTTTATTGCCAAATCAATTATAATTGTAAAAAAACAGGGGGGTAGACCAGATGGAAATTGATATAGTAAATATTGAAGGGATAGCCATTGTAACGATCAAAGGTAACCTGGTTATGGAAACGGCACCTAAAATGCGGATGATCGCCAAGTCAGTACTGAGCGGGGAATATAATAAAATCGCGCTGGATTTAACTGAGTTGGGAATTCTGACCAGTATTGGCCTCAACGAAATTTTGGAATTTTATCGGGCAACCAAAAATGGGGAAAAGAAATTTTGTGTCTTTAATCCCTCAGCCCATATTATCGATATTTTTAAAACTACCAGCCTGTTTAGCCTGTTTACCTATTATAGATCACGAGAAGAGATGTTAAAAGAGTTCTAGTTAATTTTTGAGCGAACCCTTGAGGTTTGACAAAAAAAAGGGGATGAACAATATGCTCATCCCCTTTTATATTGCATAGGTAAACCAGGGGAGGATTCTTTCTCCCCTGCGGGCATTATTACATCATACCGCCCATACCACCCATTCCACCCATTCCGCCCATGCCACCCATACCGCCCATACCACCCATTCCGCCGCCTGGAGGCATGGGCGGCATGCCACTGCCACTGTCATCTTGGGGTTTTTCTGCTACCAGGGCTTCGGTAGTGAGCATCAATGATGCCACACTGGCAGCGTTTTGCAAGGCAAACCTGGTGACCTTTGTGGGATCTATAATCCCGGCTTTTACCAGGTCTTCGTAGGTATCGGTTTGGGCGTTATACCCAAAATTACCTTCACCGGATATAATTTTGTTGATGACAATACTTCCATCCGTACCAGCATTGTTGGCAATCTGCCGGCTAGGTTCTTCCAGGGCTTTTTTGACAATATTAACACCGAGTTGCTCGGAGCCTTCCAACTGTATATCTTTCAGGCAGGAGATACTGCGAAGGAGGGCTACGCCGCCACCGGGTACTATACCTTCTTCGACTGCCGCCCTGGTGGCATTGAGAGCATCTTCCACTCTGGCTTTTTTCTCTTTCATCTCGGTTTCGGTAGCAGCACCAACATTGATTACAGCCACGCCACCTACCAACTTGGCCAACCTCTCCTGTAATTTTTCCCGATCATAATCACTAGAGGTCTCTTCAATCTGGGCTCTGATTTGCTTAATCCGGCCCTTTAACTCATCTTTGGCGCCTAACCCATCAATAATAGTGGTGTTTTCTTTGTCAATGGTGATCCGTTTGGCCTGGCCAAGATCTTTGATGGTGGCATTTTCCAGTTTAAGACCCAAATCTTCAGCCAGCATAGTGCCGCCAGTTAGAATGGCGATATCTTCCAGCATGGATTTGCGTCGGTCGCCAAAACCGGGAGCCTTTACTGCGGCTATATTCAGAGTGCCTTTTAGTTTATTGATAACCAGGGTTGCCAGCGCTTCGCCTTCAACGTCTTCAGACAGAATCAGCAGGGGACGATTTTGGCGGGCAATTTGCTCCAACAGCGGCAGTAACTCTTTCATGTTGGATATTTTCTTTTCATGAATAAGGATATAGGCATCTTCCATTATCGCCTCCATCCTCTCGGCATCGGTTACAAAATAGGGAGAGAGATAACCGCGGTCGAACTGCATACCTTCTACCACGTCCAGAGAAGTATCCAAACTTTTGGCCTCCTCTACGGTGATAACACCCTCTTTGCCAACTTTATCCATGGCTTCGGCTATTATATTGCCTATGGTTTCATCTCCATTGGCTGAAATAGTGCCTACCTGGGCGATTTCGGTATGATCTTTAGTAGACTTGGATATCTGATTGAGATTTTCCACTATGATTTTCACTGCCTGGTCAATACCCCGTTTTAATTCCATGGGATTGTGCCCTGCTACTACCATTTTGCTTCCCTCCCGGAAAATGGCCTGGGCCAGCAAAGTAGCAGTAGTGGTGCCGTCACCAGCGACATCGCTGGTCTTGGATGCAACTTCCTTTACCATTTTGGCGCCCATATCTTCAAACTTATCTTCCAGTTCGACCTCTCTGGCTACGGTAACGCCGTCTTTAGTAATAGTAGGACCACCAAAAGACTTTTCTATTAGAACATTGCGTCCCTTGGGGCCTAAGGTAACTTTTACCGTATCGGCCAGTTTGTTAACTCCATTTAAAATGGAATTACGGGCTTGTTGGTCAAATAAAATTTCTTTAGCTGACATTATATTTCTCCTTCTATGTGGGCTCTGTCTATAGTTGTTTTGGGGCTATTAAAGCATAATTTATTATGAGAAAATACCTAGAACATCATCTTCCCGAATCATCAGATGTTCATGGTCATCTATTTTTATTTCGGTGCCTGAATATTTTCCATATAGCACTTTATCTCCAATTTTTACCTCGAGAGGGCGGATTTCGCCATTAACAAATTGGCGGCCATGTCCAACAGCAATAACTTCACCTTCCATGGGTTTTTCTTTGGCAGTATCGGGGATGATTATTCCGCCACTAGTGATTTCCAAGTGCTCAGAACGCTTAATCAGTATACGATCGTGTAATGGTCTTATTCCCATAATAGAACTCCTTTCTATACTGACGGATGGATAAGATGTCCGCCAAATTGATAATTCAGAAAAACTAGCACTCGGAAGACCAGAGTGCTAGAAGATAGATAATAGAGAGTTTTAAATTTTTTTCAACCCTTTTTTTTAAATGAAAAAAAAATCCCGGAATTTCAATCCCGAGTTATTTACTTCCGCTTTAAAACCTTGGGCTCATGCCCGGGGTTGACAAAACCGGATTAGGCAAAGATTATGGCATCCCGTTGAGGGCCAACTGAAATCATGGAAATTTTGGTGTTTAAGTGGCGAGAGATATAGACGATATAGTTCCGGCAAGTTTCCGGTAATTGTTCAAAATGGCGCAAGTTGGATATATCCTCTTTCCATCCCGGCAGTTCATGGTAAATTGGCTCTATATCCTGAAAGTCAGTTATCAGTGAGGGCATTTGGCGTTGCAGTTGTCCCTGTAACCGGTATTCGGTACAAACTTTGATAGATTCCAGGCCGGAGAGCACATCTAACTTGGTAAGGGCTATTTCGTTTAAGCCATTGAGGCGGCAGGACTGTCTCAAGGCTACTAGATCGAGCCAACCACAACGCCTGGGCCGGCCGGTTGTGGCTCCATATTCACCTCCGGTTTGGCGGAAATGCTCCTCTAAATCTCCGGTCATTTCGGTTGGGAAAGGACCTTCGCCCACTCTGGTGGTGTAAGCCTTTACCACCCCAGTTACTTTATCAATATCACCAGGTCCCAGACCGCTGCCTGTACAGGCAGCCGCTGCCACCGTGTTGGAGGAGGTGACAAAGGGGAAAGTGCCGTGGTCTAAATCCAGCATAGTCCCCTGAGCTCCCTCAAAAAGAATACTTTTTCCAGAGTCTAACTGCTCCTTTAAAAATAGATCTGTATCATGTGCAAGGGGGTGCAATATCTCGGCATAACGGCGGCACTCTGCCATTAAATTCTTCAGCGAACCGAGTTTTTCTAGAAATTGGTTTCCGTATAATTTTTGCAACCGCAGGTATTGGAACTGAAGTTTACTATCTAAACCCGCCTGGTGGAAGAGGTCGCAAACCCTTATCCCCCACCGGCCGGCTTTGTCGGCATAACAGGGACCAATGCCTCGTAGAGTGGTGCCTATTTTTGATTTGCCTCTCAACTCTTCATAAAAGGAGTCCTCAAGTTTATGATAAGGCATGATCAAATGGGCCCGGTTACTAATCAACAACTGCCCTTTATTGCTGCATGGTGAGCGGCCTGAACGCTCCAGCATCTCTATCTCTTCTTGGAGCACCAGAGGATCAATAACCACCCCGTTGCCAATAACGGCAGTTTTACCAGGGTGGAGAACGCCAGAGGGGATCAGATGCAAAATTATCTGCTCTCCATTAATTACAATGGTATGACCGGCATTGTTGCCTCCCTGGAACCTGGCTACCACCTTGACCTGGGCGGCTAAAAGGTCCACTATTTTTCCTTTGCCCTCATCTCCCCATTGGGCTCCAATAATAACAGTTCCTGGCATCTGTTTAGTTCCTCAATTTTATCGGTTAACACAGTTGACTACTTTGCCGTCAAGTAAGTAGTCGCTTATCTGGCG
Organism: uncultured Myxococcia bacterium; assembly: GCA_964617105.1. Taxonomy (GTDB): domain Bacteria; phylum CAZTWC01; class CAZTWC01; order CAZTWC01; family CAZTWC01; genus CAZTWC01. Next base: position 394 of record CAZTWC010000180.1, on the reverse strand, counting down.
GGCTACCGCATCCGCTACAATTATTTGAGCCTCACGGGTGGAGGCGCCGATATGAGGGGTGCAGATGACAGCCGGATGGTCTACCAGGATATGTCCCTGTGGAGCCGGTTCATTCATATACACATCGATAGCGGCCCGCTTAACAGTCCCGTTATCCAAAGAATTTTTCATAGCCTGTTCGTTGACTATACCACCCCGGGAACAATTGACAATGCTGATCCCTTTTTTCATTTTGGCAAAAGCGGCTTCATCCAGCAAATCGGTTGTTTGGTTACTCTTTTTCACATGGATGGTCAAAAAGTCAGCCTCCTGGAGTAGTTGATCAAAAGAAACCATTTTTACTCCTAGTTTTTCACCCTCTTCCACGCTGATAAAAGGATCATGAGCGATTACA
>CAZTWC010000179.1:0-7416 GCA_964617105.1 uncultured Myxococcia bacterium | reverse complement strand
CCATGTCGGTCACATCGGAAGATTGATCATCCAGGCCCGATGGGGCAGTTTTGGCGGCAGCATCTTTTAGTTTGGAGTATTTGGCGCTGAAATCATAACCGCCGTGCAACTCCAGGGCCAAACTGTCCATAAAGTGATAGCAGTAGGTGAGAGTAGCGCCTGAATGGGAGGTGAGCGCATTACCGAAACTGGTAATAAAGGTTGTTCCCAATCCATGTTTACCTTTGGTGGTAAACATCTTGTTCTCCAGCACATCATAGTCCTTTTCCGTCCCCCAGGATAATGGACTGAACATTACAATTGCCACGACAATAAGAAAAGCCGGAACCAGCAAATACCTCTTGCGATGCATAATAAATCTACCTCTTGAAATTCATCTATCTACATGAAAATACATATCAATACAAACAGGCACAGAATTATATTATATAGCATATCTTCTATTAAAAATCAAGGGAAAAATAGATGTTAAGGACTAGATTTTTTACGTTTCATTAAAAGAAAAACGAATGGCTGAACTGTCAATAATCTCGGCCAGGGAGATATCTGTTTCCAGATCACAAATAATTGTTTCCACGGTAACGGCCAGTAAATATTCCCGTTTTTTAGAAGAATTGTGATTTGTAATGCTATCATCAAGATGTTCCTTCAGGAGGTGTGCATCATCGCTGGAAGCGACAGCAGCCAAAACAACAAAATGATCTTGCGCTATTCGAAAGGGCAGGTCTGATGAGCGAAAGGTATCGGTAATAAGATCGGCCAAATCGCGGATAGCCTGGTCGCTTTGCTGGATAGATGACTCATTAAGACTGGGGAAATTGCTGAGTTTTATCAATACCAGCACCATTTCTTTTGCTCCTGCCCTGATCAAATCGAGTTGCTGTTGCCCCAAGGTAATAAATCCCTTACGGTTCAACAATCCGGTGTGAGGGTCCCGGACTTTTTCCCTTTCTTTCTCAACTTCTGTTTTCCCATTACCAGATAACTGAGGCAGAGTGATGTTAAATTGAGCACCACCATCTATGTTATCTACCGAGAGGATGCCGCCCATGTTTTTTTCAACAATGGTTTTTGACATATAGAGGCCCACACCAGTGCCCTGCCCCTGGTCTTTGGTGGTAAAATAAGGCTCGAAAACCTTGTCGATAATATCTTCTGGAATACCGCCGCCATTATCAGCGATAGATACCACCACATCTTCATCCTGCTTGATAATTTTTATTTCGACAAAGGGATGATTTTCCCTCCCAGTCTCCTTTAAAGCCCCCTGGGCATTACTAATGATATTAAGCACTACCTGTTCGAATTCCCGGGGATAACCGTTTACCAGAAATCCATTCTCCCCTTCCATTTTCACTTCGATATAGTTATTCTTCAAACTGGCGTCTATAATAGATAGACTGTGTTTTATGCTGTCTTTTAAATCAAAAAGGATTTTCTCCTTGTCGGGTTTAAAAAAATTACGGAAATCATCTATGGTCTTGGACATGTGCCCAGCTAGTTGTTTGGCTTGCTCCACGCTTCGGTTCATATAGTCTTCGTCTAACTCATCGTATTGAAAGGCATCCTGCAAGTCCTGGATGATAGAACTTAGTCCACTCAAAGGCTGCCGCCACTGGTGGGCGATATTGCCGATCATCTCCCCCATGGAGGCCTGTCTGGTTTGCTTTTGGATGATGTGATCTTTAGCGCGACTTTTGCTCAACTCATCTCTTACCCGATGCTTGAGGGTAACATTCATTTCGGTTAACTTATCGTAGGCCTTGGCCAAAGCGTCTTCAGCCACCTTCAACTCGGTAATATCTATAAAACTCTCTAAAATAACATTCTTACCCCCCAAAGTAATGGGCAGAGCACTCTTAATTATCGGTACTGTTTTACCGGAGGCAGTGCGCAGTTGACGCTCCACCCGGTTAAGTTTTTTTACCTTACCCAGCAAAACCGGACAGTCCTGCTCTTCATCGTGGCAGATAAACTGTGAGCAAGCCCCTCCTTTAATTTTCCCCTTAGGCAAACCGATAACTTCAGCGCCAATGCTATTAATTTCTATCACCCTGTGGGTTTTAATATCGATAAGCACTACTCCGGCCTGGACGTTATCCAGGATTATCGCCAGCCTGTTTTCCCGCTCCCGCAACTCATTCTCCATTTTTATCCGTTCGGTCAAATCCCTGACAATGCAAACCACTTGCACCACCTCGCCATCCTGAATTACCGGGGTAAGACGAACATCGTGCAGCACATCAAGGCAGCCAGCCACAACAGAAATGGGCTTATGGCTCTCCATCACCTCTTCAAAACTATCCTGCACCATATCAAGGGAATCACCGCACCAGAAAAAAGGGAGGGGGATAAATACAAATTGCCGGTGTCCCAACTGGTAATACTCCCTGGCCGCACTATTACAGTAAGTGGTTCTCATACCGATATCAGAGATAAAAATCATATCCGAAGCACTGTTGATAACATCTAAGTAAAATTGCTCCGACTTTTGCATGGTGGCCATCAACCTTTTCATCTCGGAAAAGGCACGGCCATGAACCAGGGCCAAATTCAGGGAAGTCAACACTATAAATATAACCATGGAAGCCAACAATAATTTCGGTGGCTGAAAAACCTGGTAAAACACCAAAATGTCGTGTATAGTCCCCAAAAAAACTAGCCCAAACGCCACGGTCATCAAATAGGATTTGGTATTCTTTCTTATGGTTTCCCTCAGAGAAATAAATACCACCATAAAAACAATTGCCACTATATAAATTAAATATGCCCATAGAAAACGGGAATATAGCAGATCAGTGGCCACCATAGTAAAAATTAAAAAAAACAGGGCAAAAAGATTAACTGCCGGGTGCAGACGAAAAAAAGCCTTTACCTGGAAAAACTGGCAGTGATAGTGATAAAAAGTGATGGCTGCCAAAATTAGGCCCAGGTATTCAGCCTTGCGCCGCCATTCATAAATCTGGGAATAGCAAAAAAAATTCTCCAACAGGTCATTGGCCGCCATTTGATAAATCATAATGGCCATGCTAAAGATAGCAAGATAAAGGTAGGACTTCTCCTCCAGCCGAATAAGCCAAAACATCAGGTTAATAACTGCCGCTATCAGCAGGATTCCCAAACCGAGAATTACTCCAAAGTCTTCCCACCAAATTTTAACCTTTAACGGCTGGCTTTTTCCCAGCCAGGGGGCAATCTCAAGTCCTCCCCGGGCATGGTGGAAATTACTGCCCCTGATAGCCAGCACTAACTCCTCAGTGCCAATGGGTAACTCTACCACATGCAGTTGCGACTTGAGATTGGAGATTTCACTCTCTTTATCAAATCCAACTTTACCGCTAGACATAAGCAGTTTGCCATTTATATAGAACTCATAAGCAGTGTTGAATCGACGGATAGATATTCCCAGTTTTAACGGCGCCTCTAACCGGGGCAACTTTACAGTCAGCCTCAGCCAGCCGTATCCCTGCCCATTGGATATTTTGTGGTTCCAATCGCCAGGTACGGTCAACTGCTCCCAGGATGAATCATCAAAACTCGGAGAAGCAAAATCAATACTGTCGGCCAGGGGTTTAAATTTCCAGGAACCAGCCAGGGGTAGGTACCCAAGTTGGGAAAAACCATGGGCTGTAAGATTTAAAACACCATTTTCAACCTGAACATAATCGGGTGCATTGAACTTACTACAGGAAAACAGAGGCAAGAGCAGCAACAGCAGAACGATAAACATCGATTTCCATCTACTCTTGAAGATAAAAATGTTTATTGGTTTAGTCATATCCATCATCTAATCCGAGCCGGTTACCCGGCAATTAACTTTTCCCCGGTTCAGAGTAAGGAGCAGTTGCTCCCCTCCTGCTACCTGTTTGCTGTCAATCAAAACCCGGCCAGAGGGGGTTATTTGGGCCAGACAATAACCCCTTTTTAGTACATTCATAGGGTTTAAAACTACTAACTGACTCTTGCTGTTCTCCAACTTAACCCGTATCTCCCGCAAAGTCCTCTGGATTGCTGTTTGTAGTTTAAAAGTCAAGTCATCTAGTTGTAACTGCTGGTTTTCAATTACTTTATTGGGAGATATTAATTGTTTCTCCAAAATATGGAAACGATTTTTAACCTCTCTGAACTGCTTCTGCCAGGCATCTTGTATCCGGCGGCTATAGATATCCACTTTTTCCCGGATCTCCGCAGCGTTAGGGACAGCCATATCTGCAGCAGCGGTTGGGGTAGGCGCTCTAAAGTCGGATACAAAATCGGCAATGGTAAAATCGGTTTCATGCCCCACCCCGGAGATAACCGGGAGAGCAGAGTTGTAAATAGCCCGAGCCACCTCCTCCTGGTTAAAAGGCCACAAATCCTCTAATGAGCCACCTCCCCGGGCAACAATTATCACATCCAATTTATCCAACCGATTTAAGCACTCCAAAGCAGCGGCGATCTCTGCTGCCGCGCCATCTCCTTGCACCTTTACTGGGTAAATTATCACTCTGATACCGGGAAATTTCTCTCCCAGAATTTTTAGTATATCTCGCACCGCTGCGCCGGTGGGCGACGTCACCACCCCCACCCCACGGGGAAATAGTGGCAACGATTTTTTATGCTGAGGATCAAACAATCCCTCTGTTTGTAAACGCTCTTTTAGCCGTTCAAAGGCCTGAAAAAGAGCACCTACTCCCAAAGGCTTTATCTGCTCGATTATTATTTGCAAAGCGCCATGAGGTTCGTAAAGAGTTACATTTCCCAAACACACCACCTGGAGGCCATCGGTAGGGGTCAGGTCACTTTTCAGGTTGCTTCTTTTGAACATTACCGCCTTAATGAGCGCCCTCTCATCTTTGAGCACAAAATACCAGTGACCGGAACGCGCCCGGGTAAAGTTAGATATCTCTCCGCATACAGAAATACGGGTAAAATCATTCTCTAAAATTTTTTTTATTTGGGAGGTCAGTTCAAATACTGAAAATATCTTCGGGTCGAAATCTATCATTAATTGAAGGCATCATTAAGGCGTGACTATTCCTCATCTTTATCAGAGGCGAAAACCTCATTTATTCTGGCAAGGAGTTCTGCCTTGGGAGTAGATTTTAAAACATAATCATCAATATCCAAATTTGCAAAACGATTTACCAGTTTTATCTCTTGCTGAGCGGTTAAAATAACAATTGGTTTATCTACATGAAGATTGTCTTTTCTAACTGCGGTTACCATTTTCAAGCCATCTAAAATTGGCATATTAACATCAACCAGTAAAAGATCATATTCATTCTTTTTAACATAAACTAAGCCCTCGGCTCCATTAACTGCGGTTTCGGTTTGATAGCCGGCCTCTTGTAAACAAGAGGCGATATAGTTGCGGGTAGCCCTGTCATCATCTACAATCAATACTTTTCCAGTCATTATATTATCCTTTGCTCCTCAAACCTTCCCAGGTTTTCGCTTTCCTTTTTTGATAATTGTATCGATCTCTCTCTGGGATAGTTTTCTTCTGGTGCCGCCATATTCTTCTATAAACTGAGTCAAGTCATTTTCCAACTGGTGATCCACCGGTTGATAATCGGCATCTTTTAATTCGCTAATACTCTCCCGCAATGAATCAAGGGTGGTAAAACCCAGGTTGATATATTTTTCAACCGCCACTTCCTCTTTGTTCCCCACCATTTTAATGGTTATCTCTTCCAGCAATTCACAAAATCGACTGATATGGTGAAGTTCCAAGACCAATGAAGCACCAGTTAATCTATTGACAAACTGGGTTATTGCCTTGAGAGAAAAAAGCGAAAAGTTTTTGTTCTTTTCAATCTCCAACAACTCTTTTTCAATATTGTTGAGGATCTCTTCCGATTCTTCTTTAAAATCGCTATAATGTTCTTCGGTGATTAATACCACTCGGGTCTCCATCTATCAATTAGCACCACGGAAGGATTGCGGGTACTCTAATATATATATAAACGTATGGGGGCTTACAAAAATAACTATTAAGAAGAAATTGACAATTGTCCAATTTTTCTATAAAGATCAAATTTAATCTATTTGAGCAAAATTTAGTATAGCATAACTTTTATTCTTTTCAAGTAAATTTAAGAATGGCAAATCAAATATTTCAAACTTCCAGACAGCAGGAAGAAAATAACGTCAATCAAAGGCTAAATGAATTTTACCTGGTCACCAAAGACCGAGTGCGAATTGGCTACAGTTACGTTGGAGATGGTCCCCCTATAGTCTTTTGTTATGGACTAAGTTGCTCACCTTTGAGTTTCTTTTACCAAATTAAATATTTCAGCCGAAACTACCGGTTAGTTTTCTGGGATTATCGGGCTCATAACCGTTCAGAATTCCCCCAGGGAGCAGACCAGGCTGATTTAATCGATAAAATCAACCTGACCAGATGTGCAAATGATCTTAAGCAAGTATTGACCGAGCTCAATATTGATCGGGCCATGTTTGTAGGACACAGCATGGGAGTTCCGGTTCTTATAAAAGCCTACTCCCTTTTCCCGGAAAAATTCCATGGTATGGCCCTGGTAGCAGGTTCATCCAGAAGTCCCTTTGAGATGATGTTCAATTCCACCAAACTGATGCCATCTCTCTATAACCTGTTGTATAAACTGATCTCCTCTTATCCTTATCCAATTCAACTACTTTGGAAGAATACCTTTAAAACCAATCTGCCAAATCTTCTGGCCCGTTTAATTGGTTTTAGTTTTTGGCTTTCCTCTTCCAACGACTTGATGAATTATATAGACCGGCTAAAAAATTTCTCCTTGCCGGTTATATTCAACTACATGAAAATAACGCATGAATTCAACGGCGATAAAATTCTTTCCGAAATTACCTGTCCCACCCTTTGCGTGGCAGGTGAACGCGACCTGATAGTACCGGAGCCGGTAATGGCCCAAATCAACGCCAAGATAAAAAACTCTAAACATGTTGTCATCCCCTGGGGGAGTCATTTCCCCCAAATAGACCTGCCGGAATTGTTCAACATGCGCCTGGAAGAATTTCTGCAAGAGATCAAATTTTAACGGCCAGGATAATCGCCGCCTATAATTTTTCTAACAAGGAATACCGATGAAACCCATTTTATTGCAACTCGGTCCAATTAAAATTTTTACCTATGGCTTTGCCATGGCCAGCGCCTATTTAATTTGCACCTACCTGGGAGTCCGTGAAGCCCGTCTCAAAGGATTTGACGCCGAAAAATTCACCAATACCTGCCTCTATATCTTAATCGGAATCCTGTTGGGAGGCCGGGTGCTCTATATCATCACCCAATTTTCAAGATATTTACAGGCTCCTTTGGATATTTTTAAAGTGTGGGAAGGGGGGATGGTATATTACGGCGGTCTGTTAGGCGGCCTGTTTATGGCCATATTTTACGCTAAAAAAAGCAAACAACCCCTTTTAGCTATTTTTGAT
>CAZTWC010000178.1:3197-7504 GCA_964617105.1 uncultured Myxococcia bacterium | reverse complement strand
ACACATCACCGTTCGTGCTATATCGATATCATCAACCACCAGGTGATCTTGGGGCAGCATAATCTCTACCTTCTCTTTTTTGGACAAACTGATGATATTGGCAGCCACCTGCATTTTACCGCTCTCATACAAAGATGTGCCCACCTGATTACCATTTGCTTTTAAAAAGGTATATGACATAGCACCGCCAATAAGAATGTTATCTACCTTACTGACCAGGCTATTCAACACCCCGATCTTGTCTGCTACCTTGGCGCCGCCAAGTATTGCCACAAAAGGCCGCTCCGGTTTTTCCAGAATCATGGAGAGAGCCTCAACCTCCCGGTGCACCAGGAATCCTGCCCCTTTCTGGCGGCAATACTTTACCATCCCATAGGTAGAGGCATGTTGGCGGTGCAAAGTGCCAAAAGCATCGGTAATATAAACATCAACATTTTCCGCTAATTGACGAGAAAAAAGATCATCGTTATCCTGCTCCTGGCTATGATACCGTAAATTCTCCAACAGCAAAATATCCGTCGCTCTCATCTCGGTCGCCAATTTTTTTACCGCCATCCCAACACAATCATCGGCAAATTTAATTTCCCGGTCCAACAGTTCCGCCAACCGAGCGGCAGCAGGTTCCAGGCTCATTTTTTCGTTTCTTTTGCCTTTAGGTCGGCCCAGATGAGAGGCTAAAATCACCTTGGCTCTTTGCTCAACAGCATATTTTATGGTAGGTAAAGCCGCCCTAATCCGGGTATCATCTCTAACTTGGCCGTCATCGGTTAGAGGTACATTGAAATCAACTCTTATAAAAACCCTTTTATCAGCAATATCAATATCTTTTATATGAGGAATATCCATTTTTTACCCTCCAATAAAAAAAAGCCGGCACTAACTATGGTACCGGCTGGATTGGCTTATCTATTCTCTTCTATAGCCGCTGGGCCACATACTTGGATACATCTTTGAGACGCATGGCATATCCCCACTCATTGTCATACCACGACATCACTTTGGCGAAGTTGCCTCCCAAGACGGTGGTGGAGAGAGCATCGAATATAGAGGAGTAATTACTGCCCATAAAATCGATGGACACCAAAGGCTCCGGACAGTACCCCAGAATACCCTTAAGTTGGCCATTGGCATATTCTTCCATAGCAGCATTGAGTTCCTCTGTGGTAGTATCTTTGGACAAAATAACTGTTAAATCAACCAGCGATACATTGGGAGTGGGTACCCTAATGGCGCCCCCATCTAATTTGCCTTTTACCGCTGGCAATACCAGGCTTACTGCTTTGGCTGCACCGGTGGTGGTTGGGATCATAGACATAGCGGCTGCTCTGGCCCTACGAAGATCCTTGTGAGGTGTATCTAAAATCCGCTGGCCATTTGTGTAGGAATGGATGGTAGTCATCAATCCCTTTTCGATCCCAAATTTTTCTAATAGCACCTTTACCACTGGAGCCAAGCAATTAGTAGTACATGAAGCACCAGAGATGAGGTGATGTTTTTCCGGGTCATACATCTCCATGTTTATCCCCATGGCGACGGTAAGATCAATATCTTTTCCCGGGGCGCTGATTACTACTTTTTTTGCCCCTGCAGACAAGTGTTTGCCAGCACCATCTCTATCTCTAAAAAGGCCGGTACTTTCGACCACCACGTCTACGCCCAACTCTTTCCAGGGCAGTTCGGCGGGGTCTTTGCAGGCATAAATAGCGATCTCTTTGCCATCTACACTAATCCCCTTTTCGGTAACTTCTGCCTTTCCGGGAAAAACTCCGTGAACAGAGTCATATTTGAACAGATGAGTCAAGGTTTGTGGATTAGTAATATCGTTGATAGCCACAACATCCAGGCCATCTTCCTCTTTTAGTCCTCTAAGAAAACAACGTCCGATTCTACCAAAACCATTTATTCCTACTTTTACTGCCATTTTAAACCTCCATAAAATATTATTTTTTAGGCTCGCACAAAACACTTACATCTTTTTATCGACTTTTTATTATCTATTTTGAACAATACCGTCAACCCTGAATTGAAATCCCTGGAATTCATTTCATTCTAAAAAACAAATATTTAGGATAAATAACACAAAAAATTAGAAATAAAAAGAAAATAATTATTTTTTCAACGAAAGGAAAACCTGATCCACATCGACCAGAACTCTGCGGGCAGCATCTTGCTCCGCCTCCTTTTTGCTTTTTCCATTACCTGTGGTCAAAAGTTTATCACCTAATAAGATTTCCGCGGTAAACGTTTTCTGGTGATCAAGACCAGATTCATTGACAATTCTATAGGTAGGAGCCAGTTTAATTTTCGCTTGAATAAGTTCCTGCAGTTGAGTTTTGTAATCTTTAAACCAGGAACCATTTACCAACTCTTCTATGTCCTTAATAAGATATGAAACCACACTTATCTTTACCGGCTCTAATCCGGAATCCTGGTACATAGCACCGATAATAGCCTCAAACGTATCAGCAAGTATAGAATCTTTTTGGCGCCCTCCGCTGGCATCTTCACCCCTGCCCAGGTTAATAAAATTGCTTATTTGAATTTGCCTGGCCACCTTGCTTAACACTTTCTCGTTTACCACCGCAGCCCGGCATTTTGTCAACTGTCCTTCTGAAAAATTGGGATATCTGGTCATCAATAAGTCGCTAATCACTAAGTCCAGCACAGCATCTCCTAAAAACTCCAACCTTCCGTTACTACTGGTAAAAGGAAGTCCCTGCTCATTGGAATAGGATTTGTGAGTCATCGCAGTTTTCAGCAGAGATATGTCATTAAACTGATAATGTAATCTATTTTCCAATTGTTCCATCATGTTCAAACCTTATCTATCAAGTATTTTTGGAGTCAATTCTACCCGAAAACCCTAACCGAGAAGTCACTGCGTTGCAGAATCCACCACCATACCCGATTTAGTAAACCTTTCAAATCGTCCTTTAACTATAGTTCCGTACTCTCCGAGTTTATCCAGAAATAAAAGTTTATCTCGTGGCACCAGGGATTTAATATAACGGCGGCTGAATCCCTGATAATATTTACCGCTCTTATCGGTCCCTTCCAGAAGAATCTCCTCGGAAATACCTCTTTGCCGTTCTAAAAACGCTTTATACTTTTTTTCCCCCAGTGTTAGTAATATATTGCTTCGCCGTTTTTTCTCTTTGGGGTCGACTTGAGCGGTAAACCTGGCGGCTCGAGTCCCGGGTCTGGGAGAAAAGGGAAAGACATGAAGATAACAAAAGGGTATTTGTTCCAGCAGTTTCACCGTATTATTAAATTCTCTCTCCCCCTCTCCGGGAAAACCCACCATCACATCAAGGCCAAGATTCAAGTCGGGCATTAGAGCCATTATTTTTTCTATTACATTTATAAAAGTAGAAACAGTATACTGGCGATTCATGGCGGTCAAGATATTGTCATCACCACTCTGGAGTGGAATATGCAGGTGACGACAAATCACAGGGTTACCCGATATCAAATCCAGTAGGTGGGTATCAAATTCGTTTGGTTCAATAGAACTAAGACGGAGCCGTTTACATTTTCCCTGGAGGCAAATCATTTGTAGTAAATCCGCCAGGTCAATCGGTTCTGGCAGATCAATCCCGTATTTACCAAGGTGAATCCCGGTTAATACCAATTCATGGTAGGATTTCAATTTTTCTATCTGTTCTAATACCTGGATTGAAGAAACACTCCTGCACGGTCCCCGGGTCAGGGGAACAATGCAATAACTGCAAAAAGAATCGCACCCATCCTGAACTTTTATAAAGGGACGAGTATGACCTGCAGTTAAAATACCGCCAACAGCGCGCTGAAAATATTTTCCGGACTTATTTTTCTCTAAAGATTCCTTTTTCTCGTGCTCCGGCAAGATGGCCTGGATACAAAAATAGGGGAGCAGATCCTTATCTCGATTTGTCACCACCGCTGAAACCCCGGGAATGGAGGCCAATTTCTCCCGGCCATGAAAACAATAACACCCGGTGACTATAATTTTCCCTTTGGGGTTTAAACGGTGTAATTTACTTATGGTTTTGCGGCATTGGCTATCGGTGCTAGCGGTTACCGAGCAGGTATTTACCAGATAAATATCCGCCTCTTCCTTTTCCCCAACCCTCTCCACATCAATATCGTAATCCCTGGCCAAGAGCGCCAGGTTATCCAGCAGGATAGCGGTATCCACCTGATTCACTTTGCATCCCAGAGTGACAGTGGCTATTTTGGCACAAACAACGGGCAATTATTTGTTCCCTTGGGCCCGATAATCTTCAATCGCTTTTTTTAAGCCATCGGCAGCCAGATTGGAGCAATGC
>CAZTWC010000178.1:0-3158 GCA_964617105.1 uncultured Myxococcia bacterium | reverse complement strand
TTATGGGCGGCAAACCGCCAAGAGCTTCGGCCACCATCTTGTTGGTGATGTTTGAAGCCTCATCCAGAGTCTTCCCCTTGGCCATCACAGTTAATATTGAACTAGTAGCAATAGCGGCGCCGCACCCAAAAGTTCTGAACTTGATATCAGATATTTTACCATCTTCCACTTTGATGGAGATCTTCATAATATCGCCACAGGCCGGATTACCGACCTCTCCAATTCCATCAGCATCGTCCATTTCACCAACATTCCTGGGATTGGTGAAATGTTCCATCACTTTTTCGGTATACATAATTATACATTTCTCCTTGAATCAGGTTTTCACCTTGTTTATTGACAAATCCTCCACCACGCTCTCTATTTTGGCTGTACCATTTTCCTGATTAGGTATAAATTTAACCTGGGCCTTAATCTCAACATTCAAACCAGTTAAAATCTTTTGTAGTTCTCCATGAACATTCACCGTCGAGAGATAACTCCTCAATTCACCGGTTACCAATTTTAACAATTCTTTCCTGGTGTTACTGGTCTGTTGAATAAAAGAATAGATGATCTCCTTGGGTAATTTCAACTCGCTCAGAGTATTGCGTACCCCTTCTTCGGTCATAAAGAAGGCCCCTACTCCGGCAAAAAACACCTTTTTAACAAAGTCTGGAACCTTCCCCTTTAAAAAACTTTCAAACTCTTTTTCTTGTTCCATCTCTTCTCTGTCCATCTTGGCCTCTCTTGTATCGATTTTCTTACCTGGTTTTAATCCTAAGAACAATTCTGGGGATATTACTCCAATGGTTAGCAGCATCTTTTGCCATTATTCCCAACTCGATTACCCGATTTTCCTTAAAATCGCTTTTACTGCCGGTAAAGTCCAGACGAAAAAACAAAGTGCCCTCATTGGCCTCTTTTTCTACCGAACTTTCTAAAAATACTTTCTGAGCATCCACCCCCTGGTCATCGATAATTTCTCCGTTTACCACCGGAATTACCTTGCCAAAACCCAGATCGCCATCTGAATCTTTAAATTTTACCGAAAAATAGAGCAGGTAACAATTAGAATAATCCTGCCCCAAAAAACTAAATCCCTCTAAAATAGGGGAATTATTGATCTCATCCGGTCCACAGGCAAAGAAAAAAAATAGAACGAAGCATACAAATCGAATTATAACCGAGTTTTGCAACCCTTTGCAGCAAGAGAAAATTTCTGTATGCGCTCTATTCATAAAATTGCAATGCTTTGGCCCATTTGCACTTTTTCACCCGGCTTCACCAACACCTTTTTTAAAAAACCGGGGGGAAACAAAAGAATAACTGTGGACCCCATCTCAAATGTGCCCAGACAGTCTCCCCTGTTCAATTTTACCGCTTTAGCCAGCAATTTTGAACAAATCGCTCCATAGCCTCTCTCTTCAAGATACTGGCTGTAAAAAATCTTTATCCGCCCCACGCAACAGGCGCCCACTTTTATCATTGCCACTTTGGCCCCGGAAGTAGTGGTTATCCAGGAAATCAATCTCTCATTTTTTATAAAAAGATTGGTTACCAATCGCATAGCCCTGGAGTTAACCGGGTAAAATTTTCCGGGAAGGTAATTAAAACCAGATATTTGTCCATTTAGGGGCATGTGGATACGATGGTAATCAGCCGGGCTGAGATAAAAAGTGATAGCCTGGCCTCCGCAGAAAGATTGAGCAGAAGGAAATATTTCTCCGGCACCTGGATAGTCTTCCCCAATCAGAGAGGATAATTGGTAAAGGGAATTTTTAACTTTAAATGTTCTATCTGCCCTTATTTCAGCTATCTCTATAATTCGGCTATCTACCGGAGCAATCACAGCGTTTTTACCTGCTGTTATCTCCCTAACCCCCTTTTTTAAGGAACGGCTAAAAAACTGATTAAAGGTGGTAAAGGGTCTACTGGTATCAACCTGGGTCAAATCGATGTTATAGCAGTAGCAATAGGCCTTGATAACTTGCTCTAACAAGGGTCTGGGCAGTTGAGAATCTGCCATTTTACCAATCAGGCGGCTATTTATATTTTCTTTTATTAAATTAAGATACAATAAAAGAAGGTTGTCAGTCATATTCATAGTTTATTTGACCTGAGGTAAAATCAGATCCAGATCTTTCTGGGCATTATCCAACCATTTTTGTTTCAATTTAGCGGTATCAGTGGGAATCTCAGCCACAGAACCGTTGACATCATCCAATTCAACATAATGTCTGGTTACAACTGGTGAATAGTCTTTTCCATCCAAAATATCGTTGAAAAGATTTTGATTTAATACGTCCTGGCCTTTTTGAGTAAAATGATAAAAACTGCCTAAAAATATCGATTTGGCTGTGCCCGCCTTGCTGTTTAACACCAGGCCTCCATCTTCCCGGGGTCCGGGGAATTTATATCCGTAAACCTGAGAGCCATTATACCAAAAAGTCACCTGTTTGGGTGATGCAGCATTACTACCTTCTAAAGTCATGGTCATATCCATCAAATCGATAAGAAATACCTGGTCACGGGTCACCAACTCTATGCCGCTTTCCTTACCATTAGCCGCTTTGAGCAAGGTCTCCTCGCTTTTAATCGCATCTTTTTTGTAGTTTTTCGGAACCCGCACATTGATCACCTGAAAAAGTGGAGTATAGTTAGCAGAATCAGCGGCAATATTTACAATCGCTTTCTGAAACTCCTTTTGGTCACCAGGAAAAATATAAATTTTATTGGTATTGTAGTTTTTCTCCAAAGGATTCAATTGGTCATCCACAGAACTGATAAACCAATAGGAGGTCTTCCGGCCCTTGGCATAACAGTTTATTTTTTTTATCTGGCCGTTGTTGTTGCCAACGGTATCATCGCTGAGAAATTTGTTGGGATAATTGGTGGTATCGTAATCACCATGGTCATCATCCCTATAGGTTTCCAGATTTTTTCCCTCTTTATCGGTAATCCACACCTGGGGTATTTCCTCCTGGGTCTTATCGTCTCCAGTAATTCCACCTTGTGAACCTTGTCCAGTGTTTCCGCCTGGCATTTCATTCCCTGTCCCCTTTTCCTTGGACTTATCATCTCCACAGCCTAAAATAAACATAAAGGTAATAGTTAAAACCAATACAAACACCCTAAAATTTATTTTATTCATTATTACCTCCCCAAAAATTCAATTC
>CAZTWC010000177.1:227-7514 GCA_964617105.1 uncultured Myxococcia bacterium | reverse complement strand
TTATAACTTCTATGGGAAAACCAAGTTTACCAAAATCGTGCAACATGCCAGCGTATAAAAGATCCAACCACCAAACCCCTTGACTCCCCAACTCCCCACCAACCCGCGCTGCCAAATTTGCCACCCGACCCTGATGTTCAAAAAGAGCCTGGTCAAAATGTCCGACGGCCCTCGTCATACATTGAACCATAAACTCCTCGTCTTCGGGCAAACACTCTGCCAGATCAGTAAAATCTCTTACTCTGATCCCAATCATGCGTCGCGCCATTTCTTCATCCTTGTGCTGCAATTCCAGTACCATGGGCTGTGGCAACGAAAGGCGAGAAGCCAATTCCTGCCCAACATTATTTATCAACTCTGCCCGGGATAGACCGCCACCAGTTCGGTGAACCCCTACCCCTACGGCTCTGATGCCACGTCTCGAACAGTGCCCAGTTAACCAACCTATTGTTGAAAAATTAGTCGCCATGATTTACCCTTTTCCCGGTTCAATTTCCATTTCAAAGCCCAGTTCCCTTATCGCATTCTCATGTGATATTTTTCTCCAGACCTCATCTGGAAAAAACTCTTCCCAAAACTTTAGTTGCGCTCCTGGGTCTGCCCAGGGGTAATCCGATCCATAGACAATGCTATCTGCTCCCAAATAACCAATAATCTCGAGTATTTGATCTTCCGTAGTAAGTTTTGTGTTAAAACACATTTCCATAACCCAAGCAAGGTCAAACAAAATCCCAGCAGAACCAATATATTCCCTAGCTCGCTCAAACGCCATATTCGCGCCCAAGTGTGCGGCAATAATTGTTGAATCCGGGGCCATGTCTTTTACTGCCAGAACATTCTTCGCCCAAGTCATGGTAGAACTGTGCGGCGCACCTAGATCAACCCCAGTATGGGTTAAAATGAACATCCCGTATCTAGATATTCGGCGATACGCTTCGCTAAGGCGAGGATCATCTATCTCAAAGCCTTGCCAACAAGAATCAAAGCCAATTCCTAAAACCCCAGCTTCAGCTAAACGCTCAACCTCCTCGGCATTTCTAGCATAGGCGGGATGAATCGTTCCGGTCGGAAACAAATGGCCACGATGTTCACGCGCAACCTCAATGGCAAAGTTGTTTGCCGCTCTTACCACCCCTGGACCTTTAGCAAAGTTTTTGATGACTTGCTTGGTAGTTCCAGTTCGCTGCATGGCAACCCATGCATCCCCTATTCCACCTGGCCCATAAAGAGGAATAGAATATATCGCCGCTACTTCCTGGAACCTTCTAGGATCCTTATAGCCATGGCCATGCACATCTACAACTGGATAGCGTGGTTGATAAGGAGTTGTTGCTCTTATCTCTACCGGCATAATTTATTCCTCCACCTCTGAAAGCCACTGTGCAAAAGCAGACCCAAAACCATTTCTTGAAGGAATTGAAAAAGGAATGGAAGCAATTCCAGCAGTATGGCCAGCTAACCTCCAGAATGCTCTCCTTCTATTGGCGGAAGGTTTAACTAACTTATAAAATGCGAGCGATTGTAAACCAGTAAAAAACCAACCCATTAATAAGTAATTAAGTAAGCCTAATTCGTTATTTAATGCTAAGTTCTTATAAGCACAATGAATCTGCTGCACTCCCCTTCTGAAGGACTTTGGTCGGCCACCATCACCCACTTCATGCCGGAAACGAGCAAAAGGAGTGTAAACCAGTTTAAATGCTGCTGAAACCCGATAGGCAAATTCCGAGTCTTCTCCCTGAGAGTATCCTGGATAATTGGCCTCATCAAAATATAAGGAATGAGTATGAAAAACCTCTCTTCTAAACGCCGCTATACCCCAAAAGAATTGAGTAACAACCGGAAAATCAAAACTATTAGTTTTACGGCTGTAACCGTTAGGGAGCACCACTCCCTCAAACCTATCGAGATACAATCCAAAAATAGCTCTGGCCAATTTTTCTGTTCCCTTTCGCTCGAATTTATTAACATAATGCCCATCCACTCCTCCAACCTCTTTTTCTGGGTCTGACATAAAAACCCTAAGCGTTTCTTCTATATAAGCTGGTTCCAATACCACGTCATCATCTACAAAAAATATAATTTCTCCTTTGGCCAACCCCACCCCCATATTTCTTGACGCCGCAATTCCCGGCTCGGTTTTTTTGACATAGCGAAAATCAATTCCCGACCCAGCAAATAGAACATCATATTCTAAAGATGGGAGATTACCATCATCAACCACCAGAACCTCATCCGGCAGAACCGTCTGCCGCAAGATTGAATCAATACAATGCTCAAGCTCATCTGGTCGATTACGTGTGGGAATAATTACCGAAGTCTTAGGTATTTCCGAAGCTTCCAATTGCGTAGGAAGTGGACGGGTATAGCGCCGTTGATGCACCGTACGCGGCACCAGTGGAATACTCCCCAATAATTTTGTTTTAGCTCTAGCTAGAATTGACATAGCATACTCCACTTCTTTTTCGTTGCTTTTATGGGGAAATTTCAGTTTAATCGGGATGGATGTTTGGGGTCTGGGGAAAAAGGGTATCCAGGGCCAGGTTGCCCTCGGTTGCCCCAGTAATATCGCCATCAACAATGTTAGCTACACTCATAAATTTATGTACAAAGGGAGACCCTGTGCGGGCGAAAAATTTCCAGGGATTATATAATGCCGAATATTGTGAACTTAAACTAGAAGCGTAAATGCAGTAATCACTTATCCCAGCATTCGATAAAATAGCCTCAAGGTTATCAGCCATCTTTTCCGCATAACAAGAATTGATAATAACTCGAACCCGACAAGCCCTAGTGGTCTGCAAACCAAGCTGACCCGGTACAAAAGTCTGCCCACCATCTGGCGTAACAACATCCCAGGCAATGACATCATCCATCCCATGCCCGGTAATAAAAAGAATAAGGGTGGAATGCAGGCCACTATCGAGTCGGTCGGAAATAGTCTGGTTAAAGGCATTTATCTGACTGGTATAGCCGGTAACACCTTGTATCGTTGTATCAACACTAGCCATGTCCCCAGTTTCAACATCTGGCGAAAAGAAATCCCACATCTCGTTGACATCCCAGAGAAGCCCGTCATCCTCTGAAACCTTGAGTAAAACAACATAAATACGGTGATCCTCAGAGCAAGTACCATAGGGTGAAACACTGGATGCAACCGAAGAGCTTTCTGCAGAATTGATAAAGGATTGCGGCAATTGCACAACTTCGGATATTTCCGTAGCCGTCCAACTGGAAGGAAGATCATCAAAATCCAGATCATATAGATTAATTCCATTATAAGTGAAGAGCTGACGACTTGGTCTGGACCATAATGCAAAATCATTGACGCGTGGCGGCCACTTATAATCCGTCAGCCGCGTTACATCCCCGGTTTGGGCACTTACAAAGACATATTGGACAGGATGAGCATAAAGAGCATCTGGGAAGAGGTCCACAAAGTAAAACCATTCCGCTTCAGACAGGGTACGGACTGTTTCATAAGCACGTAAACCTGTAACTTCATCTGTTCCAGATGGTCGCTTGATCACCACCCCAGCAGGAAGTGGGGTCAGTGTCCCAGCAACCAATGCTTCGCTTGATACGCCGCTCAAGGCCAGAGCCGTTGCGGCTTCGCGGCTAATCGTATAAGATTTGCCAAGCACCAGGGTTGCGTTGGGAATCGCCGTAAGATTGATTGTCTCATCCGGATTTAGGCTCGAAGGATCAAGCCTAACCTGCACGCTAAGATAGCCACTGGAAAAGTTCGTGATCTGGAAAAGACCCGTGACATCTGTTGTAGCGGTGGCAACAACTTCCCCAGTTATATCGAGCACTTTCACAGCAACACCCGAACCAACCGCCATGCCCGCACTCGCATTGCTCGGGTTATCCACAACCTCGACTGTTCCCCCAGATTGAAAAACATAGCCGTAAATGACTTCTCCTGTAGGGACTGTGCTGGTAGTTGTTGTACTAGTGGTTGTTGTACTCGTTCCGAGCGTAGTCGAAGAGGAAGAAGTCGAAGTGGTCGTGCTAACCGACGTCGGACTGGTCGAGGTAGTTGTCGTGGTAGTTGTTCCTCCACCACAACCAGAAAGCAAAAGAATAATTGTCAGGAAAAATATATTAATTTTTAGACTGTTCATAACCCAACTTTCTTGCTCCACGCAATTATAGTATACTAATCCTAACATGACAATGTTAGAAAGAGCCGCAAAAATCCTAAAATCCGGTGGTGTAGTTGCCTTCCCGACCGAGACAGTTTTCGGAATCGGAGCATCTCTAGAATGTCCAGAAGCCATTAAACGAATCTTTAAAATAAAGAAACGTCCAAAGAAAAAGCCTCTTCAGGTTCTCGTCGCAAACCTTAGGCAGGCCAAAAAATTAGGGGAGCTCAGTACAAAGTCCCTAGAATTGCTAAAAGAAGAGTGGCCAGGCCCGCTAACTCTAGTAGTTTATAAAAATAAAACTGTCCCAAAACTCGTTACCGGGGGGACCTCCAAAGTAGGCTTACGCATGCCGGATCATAAAATTGCCTTAGAACTAATCAAGAAATGCGGGCCAATTGTGGCAACCTCTGCAAATAAATCTGGGGGGGAACCTGCCCTAAGCACCAAAGAAGCAAAAAAGAAAGTTCCAGAGGTAGATTTTATCCTCCCTGGAAGAGTAAAAAGCGGCCAGGCCTCCAGAGTAATCGACGCTACTAAAGGATTTAAAGTCTTAAGGGCCTAAAAACTCAACTGCACCTCGTAGTACTGCGATTCCACAACTTGCTGGGTTCCAGTGTCGTAGTATTTTTTATAATGCACTACTGCTTTAGCAAATTGGTTGATGGGATAAGCCATTGTCCCACCCAGGATGGCCCCTTCTTCCAACGTAAGGGATCGAAAGTTTACAAAACTAGGCTGTTGGTAATATCCCGTAACCTCAACATCTTGCGGCAGTTTGGCATAAAGGTCGGCATTTAGCGTAGCTTCACTTTCGTTATAATTCTCATATTTGATCCCCAGGCTCGCTAGTCCCAAAGCCTTAACATCCATTTGGGCAACATAACCATTTTTAATATTTCCCGTTGCCTCGGCGGATGTCAAATTAATGGGATTGCTCTCGTAGTCAGCATTAAAATAACCTGGAACAAAACGGCTGTCTAGAAATCGATACCCTGCCGTAAGGTTGGCAGAAGCCACCATAAAATCATAACCCCAAGAGAGCCCAGTACCAAAACCACCTCCATGATTCAGCAATTGTGCATACTCTGCATATCCTTCCAAATTCAACGGAAGAGGAACCGTGGCGTCTATTCCCAGCCCAGAAACCGTTTGAGTTGTATTGGTCCCTGCCACCACAATTCCATCACTGTCAGCAATATAAGTCTGGCCCAAAGTTAAGAGCGGATTGATTTTTTCTTCGGCACGGATAGCATTCACGCCCGTTTTAGTGGAAAGAGCCCGCACCACATATGGATCCAGATCAAGATATCCTTTCCAGGCCATCATGGTATTATTTAACAAGGCCGAGCTCGTCAGTCGGGTTGAATAGCCGTCCAGCAACAGACCATGGCCCCAGGTTAAATTATCTATAATCCCATAACGTAAACCCTTTTTACCATCGTCGTACTCCACATAACGCAACACAACATTCTCATAATCCAACGGACGGTTTTCCCCCAGCCCGATATTTACATCAAATCCCAAACCAATTACCCCAAATTTAAAATCCGGATGCCAGGCGAGATTAAACACCTCTGCGGTTCCCACTTTTACATAACCAAGGCTTAATCCGCCGATATCTGAAGAAAGCTTAGAAGTATCCCCATCGCTCGAAACAACGGTTGACGCCTCTGCGAAAGCCACCGAAGACAGCATTACCACGAGAACGAACCCGATTAACAATCTTGCCATGATTACCTCCTTTAGTGTTTAAAATGTCGCCGGCCAGTAAAGAGCATGGATAAACCACTCTCATCAGCCTTATTAACAGATTCCTGATCTCTCTTTGACCCTCCAGGTTGAATAATAGCAGTTACTCCAACCTTCGCCGCTAACTCTACCACATCCGGAAAGGGAAAAAAAGCATCTGAAGCCAAAACCGCTCCTTTTACTTCGAAGCGAGACCTTTTCACGGCCAGATGCGCTGCATCAATCCGACTCATTTGCCCGGCACCAATACCTATGGCTTGCCCATTCTTAGCCAAGACAATTGTATTAGACTTTACATGCTTGGCCACCCCCCAGGCAAAAAAGAGATCTTCCATCTCTGCTAGGCTGGGCTGCTTTTTCGTAACTATTTTTACCTCGTTCACCGCCAGCTGGGCAAGATCCGGCTCCTGAAAGAGGAGTCCCCCACTCACCCGCTTATAATCTAGGCCACTAAAGGGTTTACATATCGATTGCTCCCCCATCTCCATTATCCGCAGATTCTTTTTTTGCCTTAAAATAGACAGGGCCCGAGGAGTATACCCCGGCGCAATAACCACCTCCACAAAGAGAGAAGACATTTCCTGAGCCATTTCCTCATCGATCCGTCGATTAGCTGCCACAATACTGCCAAAAGCTGATACTGGATCACAGGCCAAAGCCTTTTTATAAGCAATATGGACATTTTGCGCCTTGGCTAAGCCACATGGATTAGTATGCTTAATAATAGCTACGGTCGGATCTGCAAAATAATTGGCAGCTGACCAGGCAGCATCTGTATCGACTAGATTATTGAAGGACAATTCCTTGCCATGCAGCTGCTTTGCCTGAACCATCTGCGAACCCAATCCAGCTTCTCCAACCCCTATCTCACGGTAAAAGGCTGCTTTTTGGTGCGGGTTTTCTCCATAACGCAGGTCTTGTACTTTCTCAAGAAGAACTTCTTTTTCTTGCGGAAATTCTTCCTCCCCTTCAAACTCAGAGGAAAGATACCTCACAATAACCGAATCATAGTATCTAGTATGCTTAAAAGCCTTAAGAGAAAGTTTTTCCTTGGTTCCCATACTTATTTGATTTTTCACCTTTAATTCGTTTAGGATCGGCGCATAGTCATTAGGATCAACCACTATCGCAACACTTTTATAATTTTTGGCAGCGGCACGAACCATGCAAGGCCCGCCGATATCTATATTTTCGATTGCCTCTTCATGCTTAAATTTAGATCTACCGATTACATTTTCAAATGGATAAAGGTTACAAACCACAATGCTAAAAGGATTAATTTTAAACTTTTTCAATTCACTAAGGTGCTGAGGATTGGTTTGATCTGCCAAAATCCCGCCGTGGATAACCGGGTGCAGGGTCTTTACCCTTCCATCCAACATATGCG
>CAZTWC010000177.1:0-217 GCA_964617105.1 uncultured Myxococcia bacterium | reverse complement strand
TCGCCACCTCGGTCACCCTTACCCCTGCCTTACGCAAGAATTTCGCCGTTCCCCCCGAAGAAACTATCTCGAAACCTATTTTTCTCAAGCCCTTGGCAAATTTATCCAGCCCCTTTTTGTCGGAGACAGATAAAAGAGCATAGCGCTTTTGTGGTGCTTGCCCGCGTTTTTTGATTTTAGCTTTACCCCTTGTTTTTTTCGTTTTACGTCTCATAGG
>CAZTWC010000176.1:0-7524 GCA_964617105.1 uncultured Myxococcia bacterium | reverse complement strand
ATCAACGCCGGGTTAGACGGGTCAAAATTAGTAAAATTTCTCCTCCGGAAAAGGGGCCGGCAGACGCTAAATAGCAGTGTCCCTAAAAAAGATAATCAAGTAGGTGAGGAAATCTTTCTACTAATAAGTTCCCGTTTTCGAGCAATTTTATCTTTATACTTCAATATCTCAAAATCTCCAAAAGAACCTTCTTGCCTGAGTTCCTTCCCTGGAAATTGTAGTGCGGCCTTGTCTAACATCCATATCGCTTTATCAAAAGAGCAATCCTCTTGATGTGCAGAGGCTAAATCCAGATAAATATCTATTCTCCTTTGCCAGTTAGCCACCCGAATATCCTCCTGGGCGGCAATTTTCATCATTTCTAGACAATATTCCGGTCCTCTGGCCCTTTCAATTATTGATACCGCTTTGCTCAAAAAATAAATAGTTTCTTGATTGGCGCAATATTTTTTAGCCACCTCTCCACCGTTAATGTAATAGTTGAGTGCCCGAGCATAATTACCGGCAAGAAAATAATGCTCTGCCAGCAGCCATGGGCACCGTTCAGCATATTTTGATTGCTCATTTAGCCACTGGGCTGCCAATAAATGATATTGAGAGATCCTATTTTTCTCTATTTTCGCGTATACCATGGGCTGAAGCAAATCATCCCGGAAAGAATACTCCATTTGCCCTTTCAACGAACTTTTACTCTTTAAATTGATAAACTGCTTGACCTCCAAGTTGTCCAAAACCTGTTGAATTACCGCCCTGGGCAGGCAAAAATTGCCATCCAACTCTTGAGAGAAGACATATTCCACAAAGCCCAACCAAAATACCTGGCCCATCACTGACGCCACTTCTAGCACCAGTTCTTCGCTCTTGCTCAAAGTATCCAATTGCATCTGAAATAGATCACTATAACTACTTGGCTTTTCAAATTTATCTAAGGTAGCGGGAGAAGGAAAAATACAATAGTTACGGTTGTTGTCCATGGTGATGACATTGCTATTAGCCAACATTCTTATATATTCATAAATATAGGCGGGATTCCCCTTTGACTCTTTTATTACATCTTCAGCAAACCTGGAAGGGACACCGGTGCAACTATTAAAGCAATTCTGTTGAACCTGTTTGGAGTATTCAGCAGACAGAGGTTTTAAGTCAACCCTATAGTGAAGTTTGGTGCTCTTTCCCCAACCAGGATATTTATAGTAAAACTCATCCCGGGCTACCAGCACCATTAAAATAGCCCTGTCCTCGATATTGTTAAGCAAATATTCCAGTAACTCCAGGCTGGGACGATCAGCCCAGTGGGCATCCTCGCAAATTACAATAATTGGATAATTCCGGCCGCAATGATTGAAAAACTCTTTTAGAGATTCAAAAGCATTTTGCAATACTATTCGGTTGTCTGCTGATTGATTTTCTGACGAAACCGTTTCTCCGGTGGAATCAAGACCGCTTAAAAAAGCCAGGTAACGGGCCATCTCCACCATCTTCAGGGATAACTTCCCCTTTAAATTCTTTTCTGTTGCCGCAATGTTCTCTTCTAAAGACAAATTGGGATCACAAAATCTGGCCATCCCCTGGAGGAGCAAATCCATAGATTTTCGGGGATCATCCAGGTCCAGTTGGAACCTGTTTACCGCCATATTCTTTAAAAGGGAAAATGGGACTTTACTCTCATCTTCCACCGCCCGACCGGCAAATAATATTTCGATATCAGGGCTAATCTCTAAATAGTTATAAAACTCTGCCATTAACCGACTTTTCCCAATCCCTTTTTTGCCGGAAATAGTAACCAGGTGGGGGGTTTTCTCAGCCTTAACTTTTTCGTGTAGCGATTTTAATATCTGAAACTCCTCCTCCCGGTTGACAAAATCGGATTGGCCGCTGAAGGAACCCTGGTATTCTACATGAAAGTTAAACGCCTTTTCACCCATAACCTGGAAGGCGGTAACTTTGGTATTTTGGTCCAGCCAAAACGGTGGTAAAGTTTCAATATCGAAAATCCCCATAACCTGTCGATATATATTTTCACTGATTAAAATAGCTCCATGGTCAGAAATTTGAACCAATTTTTGACTGATAAAAGTCAAACTCTCGAAATCCT
Organism: uncultured Myxococcia bacterium; assembly: GCA_964617105.1. Lineage (GTDB taxonomy): Bacteria > CAZTWC01 > CAZTWC01 > CAZTWC01 > CAZTWC01 > CAZTWC01. The sequence goes on along the minus strand of CAZTWC010000176.1, from coordinate 5,429 downwards.
GAGGTTGAAGTTGTTCTGCCGTAGATTTATTTAAAAGTTCCAGGGATGCTTTTTGACTATCTATGCCGATTTTTCCTTGTATTTCTCCCCTTCCCTGGTCGGTCAGTTTATCACTATATTTTCTTATACCGGCTTTAATGGCAAGTCCTGCCCGGATAGCCAATTCAGCACTATTACTATTCCCGGCAGCCAAACCGAAAACCGCCACCCAGGATTCTTTCCCTGATCCAATTACCCGGCCTCGATAATTCTCAACTTCCAGGGTAAAAATCTGAAAACATCTCTTTTTTATCTCCTCTGCCATCTCTTCGGACTTATGTTTGGCTAACTCCTTTAAAGAGGTAATGTCCACCGTTACCACCGGTATATTTTTCCACATAGCCTGGATTCCTGGAGGGCAAACATCATTGATACTGGTATCATCTCCGGTCAAACTAACGCCACAATTGATACAGTGTTTATTGATGGATAAATTCCGATTTGAACAGGTTGGACAGAATAAGAACTCTTCTCGATTTTCAATAATATTTTTTTTACCACATCCGGGACAGTGGTTATATAAAACCGAGAGAGGCGCCTGGCAATGGGAACAGTTTAATGACGATAAGGAAGTTCCACACTTGGAACAGTAAATATGATGGTCCGGATTATCTAAATGGCAAATGGGGCAATTATTCATCATAACCTCGATATCAAACTTTTAAGCAACTGCCGTGGGTCTGCCCCAAGAATGAAGAATGGTTCCGGGGCTTTTTTACTAACAAAACAATAAAAATATTATTTTATATATTTTATCAGAACTATGCAAGTATTATTCGAGGTGAGCATTTCGACATGTGGCAAATTTCGATCTCGAGGTCAACCCGGGTGCCCTTGGGGTGCGCCCGAAGGAAGTGCCTGGGGTTGTCTGATAGGTCTGATTCTTTTGATGCCTGGTATGTGAATTTAGACAGCGGATATGTCTATTCTGACGGAAAAGGCAATGGCAACTATATTCGGTGTTTACGGCCGTAAAGAGAAATAGGTGGTTTTTATATCCCAATCTGAACCTGGTAGTGTGGTGATTTTTTGTCTTGAACCAACTCGATTACAACCGATGGAAATATTTGCGTAAGTTTTGATAAGTTGCAATTACCTTTACCTCTCATAGAGGTTTCCATTTTGGGATTGTATTTGATATTTACCCGAGTTTTTGATGGGTTGGAGGTTATAAAATATTTTAACTGGTTTATGATTTTATCTAATAACAGTTTCCCCTCCACCATCTGCCTGAAGGATGGATGGAAAGGGCCTGAGAAAGCCGGTTGGCCAGCATCCTCTCTGATACCCTGTTTAAAAATTGGGTCCAGCCCTAACCTGGCCACCCGGATCCCGGCCTGGTCATAAATATCCAGACAATGACTGGCCCTATCCACCGCCTCTTCTAAAGACAAAGGGATATACTCACCTTTTTTCATCATTTTTTCCAAACCAGTGCCAGCCAGTACCAGAGTGGGGGAAAGCCGGACAAACCCTGGGGCCAAGGCGGCGATGCTCCTGGCGCTCTCTTGATCTGATTCTGCTGTTGCGCCGGGTAATCCCAGCATTTGGTGCATTCCTAACATAATTCCAGCCCGTTTTAGCAGTTTGACAGCCTGGATAACCGGTTCCCGGCCATGCCCCCTTTGAATCACCTCCAGCACCTTCGGTTCCATAGACTGCACTCCCATCTCCACCTGGGTTACCCGATAAACTTTCAACATTTCAACTATGGAGGTGTCAATAAAATCGGGCCTGGTAGATAGGCGTAGGGTATCTATTGCTCCTGATTTGATTAGTTCCTGGGCTGAGGACAACAATCTCTTTTGCATCTGAACCGGTAAACCGGTAAAATTGGAGCCGTAAAAGGCTAAAACCCTGGTCTTATAACGGCGTTTAGTAGAGCCCAGGTAATGTTTTACCAGAGAACCGATATAAGTTGCAATCTCCTCTTTAGGAGAATCGGGATCCAGGGCGAGAAAACCGGTCTCCATCCTCTGTTGGTTTAAAATATAGCGGTTACAGTAAAGACAGTTGAATTGGCAGGAAATGGGGGAAGACAAAAATAGAGGAATGATCAGAGAATTCATGTGAATTTAGGCACCCGGGGTGCTGACCGAAAAATAGATAGCGGTAATATCATCATAAAAATTCTTCTTACCGTTGAACTGGCGCAAATTATTTATCAAACCAGAGATAAATTCTTCATCATTGCCGTCAAACTGACTTACATATCTTACATAATCATTAAAACCAAAGAAATTTCCATCCTGATGTGAGCACTCGATAACTCCATCACTGACAATGGAGATACGATCATTGGGTAGGATAATTTCGGTTTTATCCTCATATAAAACTTCTTCAATTGCGCCCAGAGGAAGACTGGGCAGAAAGATTTTCCGCAGGTTTTCTGATTTTGGATTGTAGAGAACTGGACCTGGAGCCCCGGAATTGGAGTACCGCAACTCCATGGCCTGCAAATCTATAATACCTAAAAACATGGTAACAAAATGGAGTCCCTCTATTTTGGGATAGAGTTCTCGGTGAATATTCTCCAGCATATTGGCCAGAGAATATTTTTTGGCGTGGGAAAAATTCTGAAAAAGTTGGTTAAACTGAATCTCAAAACAATCCATCACCAGGGTGGTGACAAAGGCAGAAGATATGCCGTGACCAGATACATCGGCAGTGCAAAATAAAAGTCTTTTGTCATCTAAAGGCAACACCTGATAAAAATCTCCCGACAACTCTTCTGAAGGGATATAGAGGGCTTGAATATTAAGGCCCTTAAATTTAGGCAAAGATTTTGGCAAAAAAGTTTTTTGTACTTTTCTGGCTAATTTTAAATCTTCACGGATCTTCTGCTTATATTTTTTTAACCGCTTGGCTTGTTTCTCAATAGCATTTTTGCTCTTTTCCAAAGCCTGGGTGCGTTTTTTTACCTTGCTTTCCAATTGCCGGTTCAACTCACCAATCTCCTCGATCCTCTCTTTTAAGGAGATACGCATCTTTTCAAATATTTTTCCTAAAACCCGAATTTCTCTAACTGCAGTATCGCTCTGGCCATCTTCCAAAGTTTTATTCAAAGCACCCGCCCCAATCAACTCGGCTTTGTCCATCAGTTGGGCGATAGGACGATAGAGTTGACTGGCCAATAATTGAGCCATGAAAATGGTAATAATGACAATTATCAAAGTGCCCAGCAATAAACTCACCCGAGTGTGGATCAAATTACGAGACAATTCAGAATTGTTGATACCCAGAACCATCCTGGTTTTAGTTTTTGTTTTTGTTTTTTCTGCAGCTTCTGCCATTGAAGCGCCTTTATCTGGTGATAATAGGCGAAAAGGATTGCCAACGGTAAATTGATAGTTTTCTCCCTGAATAGTTTTTATCTGGTTTATTGGTTGGTCAGACTGTTCAAAAAACTCCAGAGGAAGTTGGCCAGGAAGAAAAGTGTTGAAAATAATTTTGGTATCATCAAAAAAGGCCATATTGACCAACGGGGTTTTATCTCCTACAACTCTCTGATAAAAAGAGCGATCCAGTTTGTACCCCACCAATATATCACCGATAATCTCTCCGCTAATATGGTGTACCGGAGAGATAGCCGCCATTAGATAGTCATTGTCCATCTTGTAAAAATTAAGCCGGCTCTGGTTGCTAATCACCCTCTTTTTCTTGGTTTTCGCCGTCTTTTCCACCGCTTGAAGTGAACGGCGATTAAAAATCGGTTGTTTTATCTTGCTTAGTAAACGATTGACCTTTTTTATCGGATCATAAAAACTATCATCAAATACCTGAAAACCACTCAATTCATATGCTTTCAATAGTGTTGAGGCCTGACCCTCCTTTTCATCCAGACTAACCAGGGCCTGGCGTAGTTTTCGCCGGGTTTGGATATCAACAGTTGCAGAAGCCACTACCGCATTTTGCGGAATAGGATCGGTGGATTTCAAAATTCTAAAATTATCCAGGCTTAGAGAATCTTCAAGCAGATTGAATACATCCTTAAAAATCGCCCCAGCATCAACTTTGCCTTCAATTATTGCCCTTACTACATTCTCATGGGTTCCCATGAAATATACCTGGGAAAAATCCAGGCTGGGGTCTATACCATTTTCAAACAGGGTAATATATGGGAATTTGTATCCAGAGGACGATTCTGGATCTACAAAAGCAAAAATTTTGCCCTTCAACTGAGACAGGCTGGTTATTTTAGAATCAGCCCTGACCGCTATGTATCCACGATAATATTTTTCCTCTTTTCCCCGGGCGCTAGCCAGGTAAACCACGTTGTCCTTAAAGGCCTCTCTGGCGGTCACATAAGCAGCAGGCGGCATCCATCCAACATGGATATATCCCCTGGCAATATCTCGGGCCAGGGAAAAATAGTCTTGAGAAACTATCAGCCTGAACTGGTAGCCCACATTTTGCTGCAAATATTTTAAAAAATTGAGAAAATCTTTTCTGTAGTCAGCCTGAAAATCACCCGGGGTAACCCCAAAGTTCAAGGCTGGCAATTTATTTCCCTTTTTATCTACACTTTCAACTTGGAAAGAAACCTCCTGGGCCTCATCTGATTCTACCTTTACCAACTCCTGCCCATCGCGGTCGTACACCGCTATTAAATCCACATGCAAATCTTTGATTACCGGTTTAATCTGTTTCTGTAACTCACCGATAAAACGGTTGTCTATACTGCTTTTAATTAGATCAATTGAACTCAGCATCCTGGCATAGGCCAAGGATTGAGATTGGATGCTGGCCAAGTTGCGAAATATGTTGTCTCTGGTACTTTTAACATGGAATTCCATGTTATTTTCCAAACTGTTGGATAATTTATCCAGCAGATAGAGGGTCATCATCAGCATCATGACGATTAAAATACTGCTAATTAACAGTATTCTACCCCTAATACCTAGCCTGAATCGTTCTAGCAAAACATGTTTTTTTTGATTATTATCTGCCACTTGTGATGATCTCATAAAAAGCCTTAAATAGACTTTTTACCCTGGTTCCAAAAAAAATGGAGTGGAATGTACCCGCCTGTTTTTTTGGGGATTACTAATCCCTTTTGCGGCTATTTGGTACAACCAACTCCATTTATATCTTTTCCATCCGGAATATGGGGGTTTGGATGGACTAACTTGGTGGGCGATACTGGATTTGAACCAGTGACTTCCACCGTGTGAAGATGGCACTCTTCCACTGAGTTAATCGCCCCTATAGCTTATTTTTATACCCCACATCTCCATTGCTGTCAATAAACTTTATTACACCACCTCCAATTGCCCCGCAAGACAACTGCTCACTACTTCTCCAATAATAACGCTATTATCAATACCAGTTGATCTCAAATCTGCCAACACGGCCGTGATTTTTTCCGGCACAACCCCCAAAATAAGCCC
>CAZTWC010000175.1:7371-7611 GCA_964617105.1 uncultured Myxococcia bacterium | reverse complement strand
TAAACTTGTTCACCTCTTCACCGTCATAGAGGGAGTCCATATCGGTATCCATTCTTAGAGCATTCAGTTTCCTCTCTTTTTCGGCTTTATCATCCAGCCCATCATTATCAGAATCCTGTAACAGAGGTGAAGAGCCAATAAAACGAGAGCCGGGGACATAGGTATAGAACAACTCTTCGTTGTCATCCAGTCCATCACCATCAGTATCTTTTTCGTTAGGATTGGTTTTAATTTTATTCT
>CAZTWC010000175.1:0-7361 GCA_964617105.1 uncultured Myxococcia bacterium | reverse complement strand
ATATCGGCCACTCCATCTTTGTCTGTGTCTTTTTTGATCTTAAACTTGACATAAAAATTATTATTATAGAGCAGTTTAAAACTAAATTTTTCCCCCATACAGTCTTTAACCGCATCTTTGGGTATATTGGTCCGGTTAAAATAGTTGTAGTAGTAATTTTTGCTGTAAAAACACTTTTCCATTTGTAAATGCTCTTTAAAGATATCATCGATCTTAAAGGTCAGGTTGGCATTACCCTCAAAAAATGGGAAATAAAAACTGCGATACCAGGAAGCCAGAGAAATGTTTTTCTCCTTAAAATTATCGGGAAATTTCTCGCCCTGGAACTGAAAATTGGCAGAAATTTTATTAAATTCTGACATATAAACTGGGGAGATGCAACCCTCTCTGGGACAATAGGTATTTGACATAATCCGGATATTACCCATCTTCATTACAATGCTGTTCATGCAAAATTTGTCAAAAACCAGTTTGGCGTCGGGTTTAAGATCTGCTAAAGTTTTGCCGCCTATCTTAAGAAAATCTGCTAAAGAGAGTTTTATATAGTAGCCGAGACGCCCTTTCTGCTCTTTTTCCTGGGGAAGGATCAGAAAATACCTCTGGCTCCCTCTGGCATAAATAATTCTGGGCATATAGACAAAACTGTTGTCAAGCACAGTGGTCCAACGTTTGTAAAGAGTTTTGTGGTTTCTCAGGCTCACTGGCAGCGATACTTTAATCTCGCCGTTTTTCCCTAAACGCACATATTTTCTTTCCCGGACATATCTCTTACCCTCTTTGTCTGCTCCCAGGTAGACATAAAAATATATGTAATAGTAATAGGCGTCTAAATCAGCAATAGTTCTCTGCTTGGTTTTGTCGCTGCAATCGCCAAAAGAGAGATTGGCTTTAATATTGGCATATTTGGGTTTGCCATCATCGGTTACCACCGGAAAATAGTTGGTGGGAGCCACGGTTAGCATCTGGGGAGAAGCCGCAGAAAAACTTTTGAAGCGATAAAATTTATAATCGTATTTTTGGCTGAAATCAAAGACCGTATAAAAAGCCTTGGCAGCCGCAGGCTGATCACTATGAAAAGGTGTATTGGGAGCAGAATTTTCCCCCAACAACATCTGGGTTTTACCCTGGATATCCATCTCCTTTATCCGGCCCTCCAGCACACTTTTCCACCGGCCAGTATTTTTATTAAAACCCTCCAGCATGACCGTCTCTTTTTTGGCCGCTTCTGTAGTACCCTCTTTGGGATTATGGCCTGGAAAAAGTACCTGAATGGGTTTGTTGATTTTTTTAATCCCCTCCCAATTTACAGTAAAGCCTACATAACCACCAGAGTCATCGTCACTCTCCAATGCTTGATTTTCAAAGCCCAGGGGGTTGGGTAAAAAGTCAGCTGGTATCTCCTCAATACCTACCGTGATCCCTCTCACGCCCTCTACCGGGCTGACTGAGTCAGGTTCCATAAAAACCGAGGCATTGCCACCCTCCTCATCCTGGACATGGTTAAAGGAGGAGGTATCTTCAATGAGTTCGCTGGAGTTTAACCTGGGCAAAACCAGCGGCGTGATAACCAACTCCTGTTTGTATTGCAGCATAACAGGAAACTCGGTGCCCTGGATATTGCCCTGTTCCGAAGGGTCAAACTTAATAACATACCGACCCTCAGAAAATTCGGTAAAGGAGAAGGCCCCACTTTCCTGGCTAATAGTAGTTATGGTATCGCCAGTCTTACCTTCATAGTTGTAGGTAGCAGTAATCTTAACTCCGGCAATTGGCATAAAATCCTGGTCCATCACCTGGCCGGTAAGAGAGGAGAGTTTGGCCGTTGATTTGCCGGTGTCGTCTGTATCTTCACCGCCATCCTGGGCACCGCCGTCTTGCTTGCTGGTGTCATCAGGATCGGAAGAACCGCCGCCTCCACCACCGCAGCCGAATAATGAAAAACTCGCCACCAAAAACAGGATAAATAATAGTTGTAGTTTTCGCATATAACCTCCCAACAAATTGACAAGAATAATCTGTAACACATTTTTCAAGACTTGATATTTTACTAAATATAACAGAAAATACAATATGTAATTAAAAAACTTTCAAGCCTGTTGAGTGGTACGGAGAAAATTATGACCAAATATATTGGAGCCCATGTGAGTGCCGCTGGGGGAGTCTTTAATGCTCCTCTTAACGCCAAAGCAATTGGGGCTAAAGCTTTTGCACTGTTTACCAAAAACCAGAAAAGATGGGCAGCCAAGCCTTTGATTAAAAAAGATATCGATAAGTTCAGGAAAAACATGGAACAATGTGGATTTAAAACGCCCCAGGTTCTTCCCCATGACGGATATCTAATTAATTTGGGCAATCCGGATCCGGAAAAACGGGATAGATCTCTGCAATCGTTTATGGATGAGGCAGCCAGATGCCAACAATTGGGACTGGATAAACTCAATTTTCACCCCGGCGCTCATCTAAAAGGGATCAGCGAAGAGGAGTGCCTGGATCTGGTAGCCGAAGGAATGAACCGCACTCTGGATAAAACCCGGGGAGTCACCCTGGTGGTGGAGACTGCCGCCGGCCAGGGCACCAATGTGGGATACAACTTCGAACATCTGGCCCATTTAATCGACCAGGTGGAAGATAAAAGCCGGGTTGGCATTTGCTACGACACCTGCCACACTTTTGCCGCTGGTTATGATATCCGCGACCAGGAATCCTATCAAAACACTATGGAAAAATTTGAGCGGATTGTTGGTTTCAAATACCTGAAAGGGGTTCATCTCAACGACTCCAAGTCCATGTTTGAAAGCCGGGTGGATCGCCATGCCAGCATTGGCCAGGGCAATATTGGCCTGGAAGCTTTCCGCCTGCTGATCAACGACTCCCGGCTAGATGAGATACCCCTGGTTCTGGAAACCCCAGACCCTTCTATCTGGCAGGAGGAGATCCAACTTCTGTATAGTCTGAATGAAGAATCCAACTCCAAATGATCCCGGCCACTGATACTTTAGATTTTTTCGGTGATTTATCCAGGAAACGGCGATGATTCGGCCAAATTATTGAGCGGGCCCTAAATTGAATATGCTTTTTGGAGGAAAAGAATAAATATTTTAAAAAGATCCAGTTTGGAAGTTATGATGAGATAGATCTGTGAAAGATCGGTCTCCCAATAACGGTGAATCAACTGGTTATGTAGGCTGGCCATCTTTTTCATCTCCTGGGCAAAATCGGCCGGCAATACACCGCTCTTCTCTAACAGGAGAAAAATCTGCCGGTAATTTTCAGGATTACCTAATTGCTCTCTGGTAACAAGGAGGTTTCCTAAACCAACTGCAGCCTCAATTGTCAATTGCAATAAATGCATAACAGCATACTGCCGCTCCCGACTTTTTAAAAAATCAGCCTTAGCAATATCTCCCAGGTCTTTCAACTCTTTGATAAAAAGAGATATATCCTGCAACCTTTTTTGAACGGAAGATGCTTCAAGATCGGTTGATTGGAGATTTAAACCATTAGTTAAACTATTTTCAGAGTTTGTATCAACAGTTGATTCGGCCCTACCGGATGAGGTGGTTTGTACATCTTTTGCTATTTTGGACACTGCGGAGTCGATTTGTGAGTCTATCCAGTCTTGCAAAATTTCTTTGGGCAACAGCCAACTCTTCCCAAATTTGATGGCAGGAAGTTTCCCACTGGAGATTTTTCTGTATATAGTCATGGGGTGTACAGCAAACCATTGGGCCACCTCTTTGACTGTTAAAAGATTTGATTTTTTATTTAACATTTTTAAACTATATTATATTTTATTTAACTTTGCAATACAATTATCAACATAATCTATGGCAATACAGCAGTTTCACAAAATCGTCCTTTAATTTTTATTAAAATTCGGCTATAATTAATAGTCTAAATTCAATAAACGCTGATAATGATCAAGAGCCATTTATTACATTAGAAAAGATATCCTTGATATAGATATTTGGGTAAAAAAAGCAGAGATTATTATGCAAAAGATTTTATGTGCTTATCTCTATTACGCCTTTTTTATTTTTTTTCACTGGTGGATGATTTGTCCGCCAGTTTCGGCTAACGGCAACTATTCCCACAATTGGATAGCGATGGATTCATTGAACTACGTAGAAAAGGGGGATCTGCGGGATTTACTCACCCGGGAAGATCTATTGGTGATGCTGCGCAATGGAGCCATGTACCCTGACGGCGGTTACGGCATTGACGATGACTATGGTGAGATTAGCCACTGGGAGCCTTTCCATCTGACCTATCTCGACTGGATCCGGACCCAGTTCAAACCACCGTGGTCGGATGAGGCAGCTCAGCATATTGCCTTTTTGATGGGCATGGCTGCTCATGGTCTTTCGGATCAACTATACGATGGAATGTATCTTACCCGCCATGAGTTTTACGACATCAATCACTCCGATGCCACCTTGGGTGGGGTAGACACGGCTACTGACGCATGTTTTGCGGCCACACAAGGTCCAATGCCCCCCCTGAGGTGTGGGTTCCGGCTAAAATTTTGGCTCCGTTGTATGATAAACTCCAGGGCCATAAGGTGGCTGCCAGCACTATTGAAAATGGACAAACAAGGATTGCTTTTTCTGTTCGGATTTCAAGTTCCAATGGAGAAAAGGCCGATATCGTGGCTAATTATAAAAAACTCTATCCCTGGGCCTGCGCTAATCAGGACAATAAGGAAGTTCCGGGCAGCCCTCCGACCCATGGCCAGGCTATTGCCCGCTATTGGAAAGTTCTGTGGGCGCGTTTGCATGATGAACAGGTTTTCAAAGGGCCCTTGCTGAGCACTTATTTTACTGGTGGTACCCCGTATAATCAGCCCCGGGATGCCAAAACGCCGGACTCCTGGGTTTCGTTTGTGATGCCATGGGGACTAAAATCGGCGACCATCAATAATAAGACCGTGGTAGTAACTGGTCCATATAACAAACTTACCCAGGTCAAGATCCATGTGTACTATGGCAATAACTCCCACCTGATCAACATCAAACCCCTTGATGATTGGTCGGCTGACACCGTCTATAAAGTGACTGTGTCGCCACCAATCAGTTCCTGGAACGATCAACCTCTTCAGGAAACCTTAGACTTTGTTTTTTCTACAAAGCCCGAGGATCTCAAGAAACCGGCTAATAACACGAGTGGTAGCGGTGGTTGTTCGTTTGGCCACCACAGCAGCAATTCACAGTTTTTTGCCTTTGTGGTGGCTCTTTTGCTGGGTGGCATTATATGGTTTACCCAAAACCGGTCTAAAAAAAATAAACGGTGAGTAGAAAAATGGACTACCCAAGGATCTCAACTCTTTGAACAACCGCAGGCTAAAATGCCCTGTATGAGCGGGAACGATAAATAAAAGAAGAAAGGTTAACCATGAATACCTGGAACAAATGGCCAAGAGTCTCAAAAACAGATGTAAAAGTAATTTTGCTGTTTTTATTTCTATTTACTGCAATTGCCTCTATTAGTTGTTCCGGTGAAATTGATAATTCGCAGGAGAGTTTGCACGATGCTGGAAACAGTGCCGGCACCTGTGTTGTTGGACAGACTCACTGTATTGGCAAAAACTATGAAACCTGTGTGAAGGGAAAGTTTACTCAAGTTGAAACCTGCACAGACAATAAGCGTTGTGTAGAATACCTGGGGTGTGTTGATTGTAATCCCACTGCCGGAAAACAATGTGTTGATAATATGGTATATGCCTGTAATCATGATGGAACTCTGGGACAAAAAATTAAAGATTGCGCCACCGAGATATGTAAAAACGGGACCTGCACCACCCCTACCTGCAGCGGCGGTGCTCAACTGATCTATGTAGTAGACGACAAGCAGCGGTTATTGAGTTTTAATCCCGCCAAAGGCGCCAATACCTTTACGCTGATTGGCACGCTAAAATGCCCTGCCAGTACGGCTACACCTTTCTCCATGTCTGTTGACAGAGGGGCCAGGGCATGGGTTCTTTACACCAATGGAAACCTCTATTTTGTGAACACAAAAAATGCTGACTGCCAGGTTAGTCAATTTTCAAAAGGCCAATCTGGTTTTGAACAGTTCGGCATGGGATTTGTTTCCAACAGCGCCGGTTCCAGCGGTGAAAAATTGTATATCTCGGGAGGTGCGGGTACTGGCGGTGAAGGCAATCTCGGCTTTATTGAACCAACGACACTTAAAGTAACCAAAATAGGCTCACTCCCTCAGTCGGAGTACTCCCCAGAATTGACCGGTACAGGAAATGGCTCTCTTTTTGGATATTTTCCCGGTGCTCAATCCTCCTTTGTTGCCGAATTGGATAAACAGAATGCCACAGTAAAAAAAAGTTGGCCTCTGCCTCCATTAAAAGGTATGGTCAGTGCCTGGGCTTTTGCCCATTGGGGCGGCCGATTTTATATTTTTGTCACCACCACAAAGATGCTGATCCAGACCGATTCCCAGGTGCTGCGTCTGGATCCATCCACTGGGAAAACCGATACTTTATTAACAAATTTGCCCTACAAAATTGTCGGCGCCGGTGTCTCCACTTGCGCGCCGCTGGTTTTGCCCGATTTTTAGTTGGATTTACGGAGAAGATTATGAAAGTTATCGTATTGGGTGCCGGCCTTGTAGGCGCACCTATGGCCATTGACCTTGCTAAGGATAGTTCTTTTGAAGTTACGGTTGCGGATTTAAATAAGCGAACTCTCGATAATTTACATTTCCGAGAACCAAGAGTTTCCACCATTAAAACCGACCTTTCCAACCCCAAAAAAGTGGCCTCATTGGTAAAAAACCACGATTTTGTTTTGAACGCCGTTCCTGGTTTTATGGGGTTCAAAACGTTGCGAACAATTTTAGAGGCCAAACGCAAGGTGGTTGATATCGCGTTTTGCCCAGAAAACACATTGGAATTAGACAAACTTGCCAAAGCCAATGACGTTACCGCAATTGTTGATTGCGGCGTGGCTCCCGGTATGAGCAATCTGCTTACCGGATATGCTGAGAGCCTCATGGACACCAGCGAAACTGCCGTTACTTACGTTGGAGGATTACCCGAGGTGCGAGAATGGCCCTATGAATATAAGGCCGGTTTTTCTCCAACCGATGTAATTGAAGAATACACTCGCCCGGCTCGCTTTGTTGAAAACGGAACATTAGTGGTTCGTCCAGCGCTTTCTGAACCAGAATTGATCGAATTCCCTGGGATAGGAACCTTAGAAGCATTCAATAGCGATGGCCTTCGAACTATGATTCACACCATCAAAGCCCCCAATCGCAAGGAAAAGACACTTCGCTATATTGGGCATATTGAAAAAATTGCTGTCTTACGAGACAGTGGTTTCTTTAATACCAAAGAAATTGAAATCAAT
>CAZTWC010000174.1:0-7709 GCA_964617105.1 uncultured Myxococcia bacterium | reverse complement strand
CACTCCCTGCTGCTGAAAAAAGTTAAAACCATTAAGCAGATTTCCATTCCATTTGTTTAAGTAGATATCCTGGACCTGGAGATAGCGCTTATGATAAAAATCTTTTAACTTGGCTACTCCCACTTCTCCTGTCTTTTCTCGTTCCATTAAGGAGATCAAGTTATTCAGGTGTCTTTTGAAGCGTTGCTGTAAAAGAGAATCTGCCATCATCTCGCAAAGGGGCGGGGTCACCGACATGGTGATACGAAAATCCACCCCCTCTTCCAACAGCCGTTGATAGGCCGCCAATAGCGGAATATAGGTCTCTATACAGGCCGAGAAAAACCAGTCTTCCTCTAAAAACTCCTGGTGCTCAGGATGGCGGACAAAAGGTAGATGGGCGTGAAGCACCATAGATAAACAACCATCAGCCATTATTCACTCCCTTCATCACTTTTTTTTGTGTTGCCAACCGCCACCTGGCGAAGATAATGACTTGCCGGCCAATACTGCAGAAGAAGGGGCATCATCACCCGGCTTATTAAATGAGGGAAATATCCGCTTGGCCTTATAGTCCACATCAGTTAAATTCATCTTATCATCGCGGGAAGCCCAAAGATTTTCCTCATATTCAGGCTCCTGGCGAGGTATTCCCACCTCTTTGGCATTTAGAAACGAATGAAAAACGTCGTCCGAAGTTTTAATCCCCATCTCCACCAGGCACATCTCGGCCTGGGGCACATCAATATACCAGGAATTGGCATCCAGCCTGATCACCTCTTCTGCGACCAATTGTTCATCCCTAAAAACCTGCAGACACCACTTGCCGGAATCAATATTTTTATGGCCAATTTGCTTTTGGAAATCAGCCAGTTTTTCCTGGGCAACCTCCCAGTAAATATAGATGCAACCCGGGTCCCTCACCATAGTTACCAGGCGGTTATCACCATAGTCAGACGGCAACGGAGGGCCATTATCAATATAGGGTTTTCTATCGGGTAAAACCGGCGCGGTAATCTTGGGCGCTGATTTTTTTTGAGAGCCAGAAGTTACCCCAGGGGTTAATACCTGAGCAACTCCCTTTTTGGCGCTCTTTTTGGCGCTCTTTTTAGTTTTTACCTTAATAGAAGCAGCCTTTTTCTGCACCACTTTCTCTACTTCGGGAAAATCTTTCAGGGCGGCCATCAACTGTTTTTTATTCATAGAACTGCGACCGGCAATCTTATATTTACCAGCTAATTTTCTCAATTCCACAAAGGTTAACTTTTCCTGTCCTTTCATAATTCACCTCCCGGTCTAAATTCAAGTTGGACCTCAATGTGATAAGAATAATCTGATTTCAGGTACTACCCTTTATCTGTTAATGCAAATTAATTATCAAGTTTTTTTATGGGTTTTTCTAATACCCGCCATAGCGTTGGAGTTTATGATATATTTGCTGCTCCCGCTCTTGCGCCTCCGGCTGTCCCATTTCTTTATAGATCTTGGCCAGGGCCAGGTGAATTTCGGGGTTAAAGGGGTTAATGGCCAATCCCTGTTGGTAATAATCTCGGGCAGACTGATAATTTCGGTTTATTAAATGCCATCTGCCCAGGTTCAAATAGGTATAGAGAAAATCGGGGTACAATTTTACACTATCCTCCAGAATCGGGCGCGCTTTTCTAAACTCTTTCAACTCCAAAAGCAATCTGGCCAGCCGGTTTATTAAAAGTGGATAGTTGCGGGGATGAGGTTCCTTACCTTTTTCCACCTCTTTCATAGCCTTTTCAAACTCTTTTATTGCACTTTTTTTAAACCCCCGCTGCCGCAGCAACTCTCCCAAATGGAAAAACCGCCCGGCCCGCCGGGCTTCCAAATCCTTTTTCAACCCCTTTTCCGCTTGTTTATCTCTGCCAATGGCAAACTCTCTGGGATTGAATCTAACCCCTGGATGGACCTTTACATTTTTTAGACTCTGTTTCCAATTTTTCTCTAATACCGAAAAATCAGTGTCCATAGCGTCAGCCACCGCCTGTTGAGCATCTTTACCAGCGGCAATCAAGCCCAATATTCGAGCCAGCACCTTAGTACCCTGTTTTTTTACCAAAAAATCTATTAAACTATAAACTTCGGCAAAGGCCAGAGTAGAATCCTCCTGGGATGGCAGCAGAGCCATAGAGGGGTGCATCTGCTGAAAAGTTATCAATTTCCCTTTTAGGGCTGCTAAGCGCAACAGAGAACGATCAGTAGGAGAAAGGCCCTCGGGAGCATCCGAACGCCACCGGGTTTCCAAATATCTGGCCAATCCCTCGTGCAGCCAAATTGGCACCCGGTTGCTGGTTTTTTTATTGATCAAAAAGTGAACAAACTCGTGAACCAGGGTATCCAGCCACCTATAACCCAACAACATGGCCCGGGGACTTATCACCATCAAACGGTTAAACTTACAAATAGCAATGGTGCCAGTGGTTTCAATGGCATCTAATTGCAGAGTGCTCACCTGAGACAACTGCTTGGGGCCGGAGAGAAAAAACACCTGCACTTTTTCCGGCACAGAGACCTCCAGCATCCTGGTCAATTTCTGAAAACCTGCCTCCAGAGCCTGCAGAGTATATTCTGGCAGAATCTCATCTTTTCCAGGAGGAAAAAAAACAGAAAAGTGCTCGCCCTCCACATTCTGGTAATCCCTGACCACTGAGACGGTTTTGGATATCAACTCCTGAAAGCGCTTTAATCCCGGAGAAGAATCTAGCGGGAGTTTTTCCATCTCTACCTGGGCGGCCTTGAAGTTTCCATAGTTAAAATCCAGCCTCACTTTGATAAACTTTACTTCTGGGTCCTTTGGCCGGCTCTCTGCTAGTTTGGCATAAGCATCCTGGGCCTGGGAGATTTGCCAATTGTCTATTAATTGGTGAATCCTGCCGACAGGGCTAACTATCTGCGGTTGATTGCCAAAAGAGAGGACGGGTAGGCAAACTAAAGGCAGCAATCTAAACAATAAATATATTAATGAGATAGGCCGGGTAAACACTATCTGAAAATTGATTATCTTGAGCCACATGTTAACTCTACCTCACCAACTTCTCGTAGTAATCTTTTATCTCCCGCTCGTACCCTTTGGGAAAGCGGTCTTTTAAGGCTTTGAGAATATCCTCCCTAAACTCCTTGGGCACCCGGTATTTGTCACTCCCCGGTATCTCCACCTTCTGGCGATCTAACCAGCCCCGGCCCATTCCACGCCTTTGCCTACGGTTCATCTTTGAAAAAGGCATGGGCATCCCAGAGCCGCCCGCCATCAACTGCCGGGCATTTTGCATCTCTTTTCTCAAACCCGCCAACTTCTCCAGAGCAGCTTTCTCTCTCTCCAGCGCCTGGGCTGGGTCGGCATTTTCCAGGTTTTTATGGGCGCTTTTCATCTCAGCGCCAGTTTGGTCCATCATTTGGGACATCTCCTGGTTAAAAAGGGGCATTTGGCCACCCAATTTGCCCATTTGATTTTTCAACTTATCGCATTTTTGGGCCATACTTTTTTGCTCTCTGGCCAATCGCTTTAGGGATTGCAACTCTTTTGGAGTCAATATTTCCCGGGTGTCAGGAAAGAACTTTTGCAAATCAGCAACAATCTCTTTCATCAAAGCCACCCCCCTGGCCAGGCGAGAGTCCTGTTTTTTCCACTCTTTCTTCTTTTGGGGATCTTTCTTCCATTTTAATTCTCTGGCCACCCAATGCTTTATAGGCAACAGTTTTTGCTGAGCCTCTTTGGCCATTTGCAAAGCCTGCATAAAATCATGGTGTTTTATCATTAGCCCAATATCGGCCAGGCGGCGGTGGACCATCTCCTTTTTTTCCGCCTGTTGCCGGCTCAATTGATTCACCTGATTCAATAGTTTATGCATTTGGGCAATTTTCTTTTTTATAACGGCAGTTAAAGATTTTATGCGGTTGGCCATCTTCTTGTGCAACTGTTTTCTATACCTGGATACCGCTTTTTGAGTCTCATCTTTAATCTTTTTTTCCTCTCGCTCCAGATAGTCAAAATCACGGGAAAATTTGTTCAACTGGTCCATCAATTGCTGGTATTTGACCGCGCCGAACTGAATTTGAGCATTTTGAGCCGCACTTAAAAAATTACTCAAAGAGGCACTCATCTCCTGTAATTTCAGAGCGGCTTCCTCCAGTTTACCCATCTCCAATTGCCGCTGTATATCGGGCAATTTGGATAACATCTCCATCTCTCGAAGCGCTTCCCTGTTTAAATGTTCATTGTCAAAGCCACCCTTCTGAAGAGCGGCCACCTCCTCCATCAATTTTTTTATCTCCTCCTGTAACCTGGCTATACGGGATTGAAGTTGCTTCTTCATCTCTTCATTAGCCTGTTCTCGATATTTTTGCAGCAGTTCCGCCAACTCTTTCTGGGCCTCCAACAATTCCTTACCTCGCCTGATCAACTCGTCCAGTTTGCTTTTCTGAAATATATCCTCCATATAAATAATATCGTTTTCCACCTCCTTTACCAACTCCTGGACAGCATAGTGCAAATGCCGCAAACCTGTCAATCCTACGGGTGATCGCTTTTCGGGCAATGTTTTTACATAGGTTAATTTCCGGTGTTTGAAATGTTTTTTCCGAAGTAAATTGTCATAGATGTTTTCCAGGGCGGCTAGCAATTGTTGAGAAGAATAGGGATTTTGACCCATCTCCTGAAAAAGAATTTTCAACTTGTTAAGCCAATTGGTCAACCTGGTGGTGGAAATATTTTTTTTAACCCCCAGTTTATGCTCACCAAGATCCCAGGTTTCTATGCTCTTTTGGAGCACTTCCTGCTGGTTGAGTTCCTCATCCAACCGGGCGATTAACTCCTCCCACAATTGCTCAATTCTGTCCAGATATTGGTGGAGTTGTTTTCGGAAGGAAAATATATTTAAATAGCGGGAGGGAGAGGTGCTCTTTTTTGATCCGGAAACCATGTCATTGTCATAGACAACCAGATAGTAGGCCCATTTTTGTCCAGGTTTGAAAGGATCTGCGGCCAAATTTATACTATACGAGCCGTGATAATTTTTAGGGTTATCCACAAACTCTTTGATAGTAAAACTCTTCTCCTCTTCCTGGGCCAACTCTTTCATAACCAAATCTATTTTTTTCAAGCCAAAATCATCCTGCAGGTCAAACCATATCTCTAGATTATCCTCTACAGTCTTCTCCAGATTTCCTTTGGGACTTATCAAGGTCACTTTAGGATATCTATCCGGCACAACTTTTACACCCTTTTTAGCGCTATTTAATACCTGACCGCCTTCTCCCTGAGCGCTGATATAGTATTTTCCGGCCGATATCAACATCAACTTACCGTTGAGAATCTTTCCCTGACTTATTTGCAAAGGGATATTTTGATCTTTGTAAACCAGGGAAGCCTGGGTTACCGCTTTGTCAACCCGTACCTGAAGTTTAACTTCGGTGCCTTTTAGGGCTTCTATATGACCGCTGCCGCCCTGAACCAGCCGGGTGTCCAATCGTGAATAGGTAGGATAATGATAGGTTATCTGGAAATCTCCGCTTCCCAGGGTGATTCCAGACCTGGACTCCAGACTGGAATTATGCCGCCCAACCAAAAATATGCTCAGAGTGTTGCCCACAAAACCGGGCCAAAAAGCAACAATAAGCAGATGAACAACTAGTAAAAGGATAAACAATTTTGGTGTTCCCTGGGAACTTTTTGACCGAAAAATTGTATCCACATCCAGGGAGGAAACCTTTTTAGCGCATTCACCGATAACCTCTTCAGTTAAGTCAGCCGAGATATAGGGCCGCTGCCGAAGGTCAGCCAGCCGGGGATACAACTCTACTGAGGTGGTGAGGTAATTATACAATCCAAAGGTTTTCTCTTCCACCAGGCAGGCCATGTTCATCGCCTGCCGGGAAAAAAGCCAGGGTTTTAGAGCCTGCCGGTAAAACAGAAACAGCATCACCACAAAAATAACCAGCCATAATCCACCTCGAAAGGCAATATTCCAGTAGTTGAAAAGTCCAGTCAAATAGATGGGAAACAACAATAGCAGGACCAGCAGGACAAGATGGTTACCGCCACGAAGCAATTGGCGTTGTAAAAACACGGTGCCCGCTTTTTTAAGAAAAAGGCTTATCTGCCGGTATGATAAATCTACATCGGTCATAATCTATAATTATTCTCAGTTGGCCGAACTCCTTATAACAACTTCAACAGTTCATCTTTGGTCATCTTCCGGCAATTTTTCTGGGTCGTGTAACAAAACCCCTCCGGGACTGGTTTACCCTGTTTATACACCTGGTTATTTCGGTTAAACCAGGGGGGCAAAACCAGATAGTGTTGATCATACTCCAAGGTATTTATACCATCTTCCAGGGGAATAAGCACTTCCTGCAGTTTATCTCCCGGTCTTAGGCCAGTTATGTTGAAACTACAACCCGGCGCCACTGTCCGGGCAATGTCCACCACTTTCATGGCTGCTACTTTGGGGACAAAAATCTCTCCTCCCTGCATGGTTTTCAAACTAAAGAGGACAAAATCCAAACTCCTATCCATAGTAATCCAAAATCGGGTGATCTCCAGGTGAGTAAGGGGAATCTCGCCTCCCGGACCAATCTCCTTGAACAGGGCCAAAACCCCGCCCCGGCTCTCCATAACATTACCGTACCTTACCGAACTGAAACTGACCTCTTTTTGGTTACCCAAATCCTGGTTGGCCTGAATAAGCAACTTGTCGGAGCAGAGTTTAGTGGCGCCGTACAGATTGATGGGATTGGCAGCCTTGTCGGTGCTGAATCCCAGCACCTTCTCTACTCCCTCTTCCTGGCAGGCCCGGACCAAATTGGCGGTACCTAAAATATTGGTTTTAACTGCCTCCAGGGGATTATCTTCGGCCAGGGGCACATGTTTCATAGCAGCAGTGTGCACTACCATATCCACCTGGTTTACCGCTTTTTTGATACTGTGGTAATCTCGAATATCGCCGATCACAAACTGCAACTTAACCCGGCCGGTCCGATTGTGCAATTCTCTGGCCATCTGAAAATGCTTCTGTTCGTCACGGCTGAATATCCTTATAATCGCCGGCGGGGCCGGTGATGCCAATAGACGCTCCACTAACCGGGAACCAAACGAGCCGGTACCTCCGGTGATCAACAGAGTTTTATTTTCTAAAAACATTTTATCTATCTCCTGACTATTAACTTTTCCGATGGCACCCGATTTCGCAACGTTTGCAATTTATAAAGTTGCAGGGTTCGGTAATCTTTTCCTGCCCGGCTCTTTTTCTCTCTTTGGCTAAAAAACCTTCCGAAAAACCATGATCTATATACCTCCAGGGCAAGGGTGTGCCAACTTCCATGGGTTTAAAAATAATACCAGGGTCAAATTGTTCTGCAACCCTATTTTTACTTTTGATAGTTTGCCAAATTCTCCGGGCCGGATCATCTGAAGCCAGCAAAGAAAACAGCCTCCTATCGCCCCTGGAAAGAACCGCCTGTATCATCGCCTCCTTTACCGGCATAAAGGAGCAGGATATTCCTCCCAGGGCTTCCATCTTCTTCATACGGCGGTACACCTTTCGCAAATAGGAGGGTGATGCTACCCGGCACCACTGAAAAGGAGTCGCCGCTTTGGGTATAAAAGGATTGGTCGATATAATTAATTTACCAATTTTACCCCTCTTTCTACTTCCCTCCACCATGGCCTGCCTGGCCTGGGCAATCATTTGACAATTATCCTCTAT
>CAZTWC010000173.1:5233-7755 GCA_964617105.1 uncultured Myxococcia bacterium | reverse complement strand
AAGGAGCCATAAGATCTTCCACTTCCTCCATGGTCATAAAATAGGATTCTGGTCCATAACTAAGTTCTCTGCACCCCTGGTATTTTTTCTTCAGCCGTTGGCTGAATTTCTCATATTCCGCGCCTAAAGTTTCCGGGTCATCCAGAAAAATTTCTGTCTCCTGGCTGGGTAGATAATGGAGAAGAGATTTCATTTGGGGGTAAAAGGCAGGTAAATATCGCTCCAGGCCAATAAAATAGAGGTGGGATGACAATTGTTCCAGCAAGGCCGCGGTTTTATGGCTGGGATAGTGTTCCTGGTCAGCCAGGGGCAAAATCTTTTCTCTGAAAGAAGATAGAGTTTCCTTGTCGAAAATAATTTGTCGGGCCGGTATTATTTTCACCTCTTTCAGGCTGGTTCCAAAAGTTCTCTGGCTCTGAGGATCAAAGAACTTGATACTATCCAGAAATTCATCAAAAAACTCCAGTCGCAACGGTAGTCTATAGTTTGGAGAATAGATATCCAGGATAAATCCCCGAACCGCAAAACAACCCGGATCCTCTACCAATTCTGTTTTACGAAAACCAGTGAGAGCAAAGTGTTCCAGTAGTTTGGGCCGATTAACCTCCTGATCAGCCTTTAAATTCAGGCTGTATTTGTCTAATAACTCTATGGGGACCCAGCGTTGCAGTAAACTGCCCAATGAGCAGGTAATAGCTTTATAATCAAAACTCTCCCGAAGGTGGAACATCTTTTGAAGCAGGTTGGTTTCCGACAGATGAGAAGGTGAGAGATGGTCATAAGGGATGTGGGGAGAGGCATTGAATTCAATTACCTGCTCCGGATGTCCAAGAAAAAATTTCAGATCCCGGGAAAGTTTGGCAGCAGTGTCTTCATTGGCACATACGGCCAATATTTTTTTCCCGGAATCTATAATCCTCCTGGCCAGAACAAAGGCTTTAAAACCGTTTTCCAGGTTTTTATAGATAATGGCCGGGGATTTTCCGGTCAGCGGGTGGGTTTGTATAGGAACCATTTATTTTCAAAGAGATTTATATATTTTCGGTCAGCCATCATGGGAATGCGTAATTTTTTAATTCTATTCATAGATTCGGTGGATATTTTGGCGGTGAACTGTTTGGTGCCTTTAGTTTTGTCATTTGCCAAAAGCGCCAGAGTCCAAACCAGTTTGGTTTTCTCCTTGACTGCATGAGCCACCATACAGGCCTCCTCTTGCAAGAAGCGGCGGTCCTGATTTTTCCACTTAACAAAGGCTACCACCTTGTGGGAAGAAAGATCGATATCTACTTGATCCACCCGGCCTTTGAGGCTGATTAAGCCAAAACGGCTTCGGATATTGTAGGATTCGAGTTCGTTTTTTATATCGTTGCCAATGCTGTTGGCCAGTTGGTCAAATACCGGATGAACCTTATGGTAGGCAGCCTTAAGTTTACTTAATTTTACTTTCATCAACCTGGCTGCAGTTTTAATTTTTTTGGCCAGATTGAGATTAGCAAACTTTTTTGGATTAGCTTCAGTGCCGTTAATAAACAGGCGGTAAAGTTCTAACTCCTTTGATGTAACCCCCATGTCGTCACCATAGGAGAGCAGGCTGGAGAAAATAATAGTTAGACAAGTTAATAGCGCCAGATATGAACTCTTCTTCATCACAAATCCCCCTCTAGAACTGTGTTGTCGAATGGAAAGAAAATAATATGAGTTTTAACCTCAAATAGGTTATCAGATTCATTTTAATATTTTTACACAGATTGTCAAGGGTGAGGGTAAATTAACAAATTGACATTCTGGCTCTAATAAGATAGTATAGGTTCATGGTTCAGATCTTTCAATCTATTTTTATTCAAGCCTGGATACTAACTGCCGAGATGGCTCCATACCTGCTATTAGGCTTTTTAGTGGCCGGTTTTTTGCACATTTTCGTGCCGGTTTCCTGGGTGGTAAAACATTTAGGGGGCAACTCTGTTAAGGCTGTTTTTAAGGCATCTTTGCTCGGAATACCTCTGCCGCTGTGCTCCTGCGGAGTTTTACCAGTGGCAGTTTCACTCCGAAAGGCTGGTTCAGGCACAGCCCCATCCCTATCTTTTTTGATCACCACGCCGGTTACTGGAGTGGATTCTTTAATGGCAACCTGGGCCTTGATGGGAGGCGTTTTTACCATCCTACGGTTGGTGGTGTCTTTGATTATTGGTCTGTTTACCGGCCTGGTCATGGTAATAATAAACCAGATAAGCCCAACTGATAACCTTCCGGACAATCAGGAGGTCATTTCTGCCAATTTTCAAACAAATTCTAGCGCCGCCACTTTTGGCCAGAAAATAAAACAAGTTTTTCTTTATGGTTTGGTGGAATTGCCAGCCTCTATTGCCGGTTCTATACTAATCGGTCTTTTATTAGGCGGAGTAATAGCCGCTCTTTTGCCCCCCGACCTGGTGGGAAAGTATCTGGGTGCCGGTTTTTGGGGTTTGGTAGTATCGGTAATAGTAGCGATACCTCTTTATGTATGTGCCACCGGATCTATTCCC
>CAZTWC010000173.1:0-5219 GCA_964617105.1 uncultured Myxococcia bacterium | reverse complement strand
GGCTTTTCTCCGGGCGCCGCCTTGGCTTTCTTGATAGCTGGACCGGCCACCAATACTGTGGCTATTACCACGGTTAAAAGTATCCTGGGCGTTAAAGCGCTTTGGGTTTACCTGTTGTTGATATTCGCTGGTGCGTTAGGGTTTGGGACAATGGCGGATATTATTTTACCGGCCGATTTAATAATCTCTCTCAATGCCCATTCTCCCCATTGGCAAGAATTATCGGTTTTGAAGATTTTATCTGGCCTGGTATTATTGGCTCTATTGTTCTATTTCATTATTAAAGAGAAACTCATCGCCAGGATTTTTGCCCCCAAGGAGAAATCCTGTTGTTGCCAATCCGGGGTAAATCTTGCCACTCGGACCAGCCTCACTCGGATAAACCGGCAGAAATGGAATAGAGCAAATCGATTTTCCAATAAGGGGCGGTAGTCACTGTTTCTCCGCGCCGGTTATTGGTTTTTTAAGCGACGACATTTTGATCTCTGCACTTATCCGCTGATAGAGTTTTTCTTTAACTTCCGGCTCAATTTCTACAATCTCAATTCCCAGCAGGTAGGTTACATTTTTAACCACACTGATACCAACATCGATATACATCAAGTTGCGGGGATCGCTCTCCTCCCTGATGATGGTCTGTTGCCATACCACCCGGCCTTTGAATTTAATAGATTCTTTTTGCTCCTGCTGGTTCATCAAATTCAAAGAGAGATGTGTATCACCCTCAGATATTCGTAGAAAGGCAGATTTTTGGCTATGATCCATGGTTAATCCAAGTCCAGTAGCACTGAAATCAGTAGTATTGGCTATATATTCTCTTTCCTGACTATCTTCTGATAAAAAGGAGAAGGACAATGGAAATTTTACTTCCAGACGCCGGGAATCTCGGGGTTCAGTAAATATATTTTCCATATCAGGTCCTCTTCAAATTGATAGTAACTTTTACCTCTGGAGTTACTGGATCATTGCTGTGAAATTTTACCTCACAGTCGTAGTCTCCTTTGTTCTCGCCGGTAAAATGGATGGTAAATGTTTCGGTTTTTTGGGCTTCAACCTCTTTGGGCAGGGTAGGGGAAACCAGTGAAAATCCCAGGCAGGCCTTGGTGGAGTTGGGTTGAACAAATTCCACCTTCTCCACTTTCAAAGTGGCATTACCAGCATTGGTAATATCAATTTCGATATCAGTATCGGTCAGCACTCCTCGCAATTCAACGTCAGCCCGGTTGGTATCCAACTCGATTCTTGGATGAGGTATATCGCCGATAAGTCGTACCATGCTGGTTCTTCTTAAGGGATCGTTGCTATTTACATCTAGATCTGCCTGGTCGGGGATATGGTCCAGGGGCTTGTAACTAACTTTTATCTCTGATGATTTTCCAGCCGCAATGGGGATAGGAAGGGTAGGGATATCCAGGAAAAACTCCTGCTGGTTTCCGCTGCCGATAAATTTAATGGCATCTACTTCTAATTGGGAGTTACCACTATTAGTAATACGAAATTTTTTCTCAATCACCTGGCCCACCTTGGTGGCTTTGAACTCCAGCCGGGCCGGATCTATTTCTATTTTAGGCGCCACGCCCACCCCTTTTAATAGAACTTTGAAAATGGAATCCCCCACAATATCGGTTTCGATTTCAAAGGTGTTGGTGTCCTCTTCACCCTGGTCAGGACTATATTCAAAGATAATCGACTCCCGTTCGCCCATCTCCAGGGTATAACCTTTGAGGTCATCTCCACGGATAATGGCAATGTCATCCATCTGTTTGACAAAGCGCAGATCTTTCAGGGTGACGGCGAAATTACCGGTATTTTCCACCGATATTCCAACTGATTTGCTTTCACCAATAGTTACCTTGCCAAAATCTACTGGATTGGGAGTGATGGTAAGAGCCGGTTTAACCCCTTTCCCGCGCACCTCTATCTTGACTTCAGGGCGATTAGTATCATTACTACGGACCAGGATAGAGGTTTTTTCCTCCTTCTCCTCCTTGGGGTGGTAACTAATTATAAAAGTTTTCTTCACCGTGGGAGCCACTTGAGCCAGGGAGTTGATATCCAGGGAAAAATTGTCGTTCTTCTCCTGTGGATCCTGCAGAAGTTGGATATCTCTTAATATCGAGATGCCGGTATTGGATATCTCGACCTTTTTTTCCCTGATTACTCCGGTAGGAACATCGCCAAAGTCCACACTCTCAGGATTAATTGTGATGCCAGGTTTCCTGGCGCTGATATCTTCTTCGGTTTCGCAACCAAGGTTTATACAGGATAGAATTATGATTAACAGGGGTATTAACATCAAAAAAAGTTTAGGTTTCATAAGTATCACCTCTATTCGGAGTTGCGGTTGAAACAAATAAACATTGCCGCCATAGGTGCTATGGACTCCATAAAATTATAAAACCAGTTCGTGTTGAACAGCCCCTTTCTTTTTTCCAAAACCGCCATAACTCCGATTATATTATGGTTAAACTCCAGCGGCATGTAGATTAGGGGCGTGTTTTCCAGATCCCGATTTAACATCTGACCCGAGGGCTCATTCTCACTATTTACAATCAACATTTGCCCCTGGGTGTAGCATTTTTGCGCTAATTGAGATTCCAGAGAATAGGGGAACATAGAGAATTGATCTTTCGATTCCATACCAAAGGAAGCGTACATCTCTAATTGACCTTTTTTGTTGGGCAAGGCGATATAGGATAGATCCGACTGCATTACGGTATTTAATGAACTTAAAAGATGCTCTAAAACTGTTGGTAAATCCCATTTTTTTTGCAAAAGTTTGGCCAGGGTGGAAAAAGATGATATCTGTTCAAAAAGCATTGATACCCGCCGGGCCTCTATCTCGTTTTGACGGGTTTTTTCCAGGGTATTAGCCACCTCCATAAGATGCCGCCCCAACAAATCCATATCCTGCTGGCTAAATTGGCGGTGGGTATCTTTTTTCAGGTGCAGCATACCAATTACAGTTTCATCAACTTTTAAAGGCAGGCTAAGGGAAGTATTATCCTGCTCTTCGCTTTCAATTTTTTCCCTTTTTTCCAAAGAAACTGAATCCTTCTTTACTTCCTCCCTTTCGTCCGTGGGCGTCAAAGGCTGGTCAAAGGGGATGCTGAAATCTCTGAATCCCTTTTGGGGAGAGGAGATAAAAATTTCTAAAATTCCCTCCTCATTATCAATAATAAAGATAGAACTCTCTTTGGCCTTAACCTGGTGAACAGTAAAATTCAGCAAAGGTTTCAGAAGATTTTGCAGGCTGTAAGCCTGGCTCAAAATCTGTTCAAATTCTTTTTCCATCTGCCTTCATAACCTCCTATAATTTAAGGATGCTTCCCATAAATGAACTGAGAAAGCAAAAAAGTGAGAGCAATGGCACCAAAACTGCCAAAAGTGCCACCGCTGGCTGTAAACGGTGGAAGCGGGAAATACCGATTATATGCAAAGAAATTGCCCAGACAAGTCCAATAGATCCCAGGCAACTGGGGAGGCAAACCAGCAATATGGGGGCAAAACCGTAAACCGTTACCCGGAAAGTGCCGTTGTACCCCCGGTGGTTGGCGTTAAGCATCATTAGGCCAATATGATAAAGACCGGCAAAAATATAGATGGCCACAAAGGATATGATTGGAGAGAGGAGAATCTGGTAAAGATAAATGGTGCGAAAAAAATCCTGGTTAAACCAGGGATAATTAAGCATATCTGGTTTGATCTGGCCCACTTGTCGGGCAAACTCTTCAAAGGGAGGCATGGTGACAATACTAATTATCCCGTAGAAGACACACACCAGGCAGAGTAAAATAACTCCAAAGGATAGTACTCCTTTGCTTTCATCGGAGGGCAGGTGGTAGAAAAACTGGTTGGGTGAGGTAACCACTTGCTTCCAGGTATTTACAAACCGGGTCAATATTCCGTACCGGTCCTTTACTTCCCATAGCGGTCGAATCGCTTCTTTGCGCAGTTGGTGGAATACTTTTTTATAGGCGGATATTTTTTTTCGTTTTTCATCTATATCCGTTTCGGTGACTTCAACCGGTTTGGGCTCATCACTTTTAAATGGCACCGAGAAATTGCACTGGGGGCAATCTGCGGTTTGATCATCGTCATTCACCTCTTGGATGAATACTTTTTGGCATTTTGGACATCGTATTAGCATTTAAAAAGTATAATACAAGCAGAATTATTTAGCAAGACCAGAGGGTTTCAGCTTT
Organism: uncultured Myxococcia bacterium; assembly: GCA_964617105.1. Lineage (GTDB taxonomy): Bacteria > CAZTWC01 > CAZTWC01 > CAZTWC01 > CAZTWC01 > CAZTWC01. The sequence continues at coordinate 1,014 of CAZTWC010000173.1, read as the reverse complement.
AAAATAGTAAATTCAACCCTCCGGTTTTTTTCCCGGCCATTTTTGCTGGCATTACTGGCCACTGGAAAATCTGGTCCATAACCTTTGCTGTCCAGCCTGGAGATAACAATCCCCTTTTTAGCCAGATAATTTTTAACCGCCGTAGCCCTTTTTTTAGATAATTTAAGGTTAAATTTTCGTTTCCCCCGGTTGTCGGTGTGACCATCAACTCTTATTTTGAGGATTTCCGGATGTTCGTGTAAGGTTTTTGCCAGGTCATCCAGGATAGACTTGGAGTCGGGCATTATAGTGTCTAAACCGGTTAAAAAATGGATTTTCCCCGATAATTCGATTTTTGATTTCTTAATATCGATTTTTACTGTTTTGGTAACAATTTTCTTTTCGGTTTTCAGGCTGTATTTAAAAATAAAACGGCTTTTTTCACCAGCCTTTAAGGAAAATATTTGCTGCCAGGGCGGATACTTCTCCGGGATCAGGATCAATTGGTATTCACCAGGCTGTAATTTGAGAGTCAACTCTCCTTTGAAACTAAAACTTAGGGGGGGCTTTTTATCGGTTTTACTCGTTTTTTGGAGCCATTTTATAGTTACTTTACCGGTTAGTTTTTTTCCTTTGTCATTCTCAGCCAGTAAATGGATCTCTCCGGGGACCGGTTTTTTTAACGCCAATTCAACTGTAATATGGCTCTTTTTACCTGGTTTAACCTGGCGGAAGATCTTGGTGGGAAGATAGGAATGCCCATCAAATTTCAGAGTGATTTTTCCAGACTTTAAATGGGGAAGAGAAAAGTATCCTTTCTGGTTAACCTGTACTGTCCGTCCCTTATACCCCATGGGAGTTACCGTAGCGCCCTTTGCCGGTTTATTATCTTTGGCAGCCATCACTATTCCCATAATTTCACCCGGAGAGGGTGGAACCTTTACTTTAGGTTTAACTGCCGTACCCGGCATTTTTCCCCTGGCTTTAACATTTTTGGGTTTGATTTTCTTGTCAGAGGATGAGAATTGATAACTT
>CAZTWC010000172.1:0-7798 GCA_964617105.1 uncultured Myxococcia bacterium | reverse complement strand
GGATTATCGATTTATGCACCCGGACAACCAGAACCAGCCATGGCAGCGACAGATCTTTTCTGTTTAAACCTCAGACCGACCTGGCGGTGGCCAACGCTATTTGCCACGAACTGATTCGGACCAATCAGATCAACAAAGCCTTTCTGAAAAAACACTGCTCCTTCAAATCGGGAAAAAGCAATATCGGCTATGGGCTAAAAGACCATTTTAAGTTCAAAGATTCTCCTAAAGGTGAGAGTTTTGAGTCTTTCAAAAAGTTACTCCAGCCCTATTCACCGGAAAAGGTGGAGAAGATCTCCGGCGTCAAAGCGGCGGATATCCGCTATATGGCCTCATTATTTGGCGATCCCAACCGTAAGGTGATCAGTTTTTGGTGCATGGGAGTAAATCAGCATTCCCGGGGCACTTGGATCAATAACCTGATTTACAATATTCACCTGCTGGTGGGCAAAATCTCTTCACCGGGCAACAGCCCCTTCTCTCTCACCGGGCAGCCCAGCGCCTGCGGGACCGTGCGTGAAGTGGGAACCCTTACCCATAAATTGCCTCACGGAGTGGTGATGAAACCCAAAGCCCGTAAGTTGGCGGCCAAAATCTGGCAGGTGCCGGAGAAAAATATTGACCCCAAACCAACCTACCATACGGTGGAGATGTTTCGGGCTCTGGACCGGGGGGATATCCGCTTTATGTGGGTCCAGGTTACCAATCCCATGGTTACCATCCCCAATCTGAAGCGCTACAGAAACGGGGCAAAGAAAAAAGATCGTTTTCTGGTGGTATCCGATGTCTACCCCACCCCCACCACCGATGTTGCCGATGTGATTTTGCCGGCAGCCATGTGGATAGAGCGGGAAGGGATTTTTGGCAACTCCGAGCGGCGCACCCAACACTGGGATCAACTGCTCACCCCGCCTGGAGAGGCCATGAGTGATACCTGGCAAATTATCGAAGTAGCCAGAAACATGGGTTATAACAAGCAGTTTCCCTACCAAGAGAAATCCCACGTAGAAGAGATCTGGAATGAGTATATTCAGTTCCACGCCAACCCCAAGCATTCTATGGCTCCTTTTAAGTTGCTGAAAAGGCGTTCCGGGGTAATTTGGCCCTTTGTCAACGGCCAGGAGACCCAATGGCGCTTCAATGCTAAACACGACCCGGCCGCCAAGGGAAAAGATTTTGATTTTTATGGGAAACCGGACCACAAGGCTATCGTCTGGTTCCGTCCCTATGAGCCGCCAGCAGAGTCACCGGACAGCGACTATCCCTTCTGGCTAAATACCGGCCGGGTGTTGGAGCACTGGCACACGGGCACCATGACCCGCCGGGTTCCGGTGCTGCACCGGGCTGTTCCCTCAGCCTATGTGGAGATAAATCCTCAGGATGCCAAGCGGCTGGGGATCAGGAGCGGAGAAAAGATCCGTTTGACCAGCCGGAGAGGCAACATGGTTCTTTCCGCCAGAATTAAAGGGCGGGGGACTCCGCCTCCGGGACAGGTTTTCGTCCCCTTTTTCGATGACAGTAAATTGATTAATGAATTGACTCTCGATTCTTTTTGTCCTATTTCCAAAGAGCCCGATTATAAAAAATGTGCCGTAAGGGTGGAAAAGATATGAAATCAATATTAAGAAAATTTAATTTCTCCATCTTTTTTAGGAAGAGAACCATAATTTTACTGGTTTTGTTTCACCTGTTTATCTTGGTTGTTTTTGGTTCAAAACTCTTTGCCAATGGTCTTTTGCCAAAAAACTTCGCTCTATTACTCACCGACAGTGAGGCAGATATCTACCTCCCTATCAAAGATCCCCATTCGGGCCTTATTTCTCCGATTGACCTGCGCCAGGATCGGGACCGAACCAAATACTACGATTTGCGCCAATATCCCGGAGCGCCGCCAATCATTCCCCACCAAGAGCAGAAACTCAACAACCAGGGGATAGATTGCTTGACCTGCCATAAAATGGGCGGCTTTGTAACATCTTTAAAGGCCTACGCTCCAATTACACCTCACCCCCATTACAGTGCCTGTGATCAATGCCACATCAGGCCGCAGGAGGAGGTTAAAGATTTTGTAGAAAGCAAGTGGCTGAGCAGTAAACCGCCGGTTATTAAACAGGCTACCCTTCCCGGAGCGCCGGTGTCCATTCCCCACTCTCTGCAGATGCGGACTAACTGTCTGGCCTGTCATTCCGGGCCCGCTGCGGTGGCTCCTATCAGGACGCCTCATCCTCAGCGGATACTTTGCCTGCAGTGTCATGTGGAGAAAAATCCGGCTTTCCCGCCCCAATGATTGAATAAGGAGAGATCTCAGGTGGTTAAAACTTTATTTTTTCCTCGAAATCTTTTGGCGGTCCTTTTACCTTTTTTGTTTTTTTGCGGGCTTCTGTGCGGAGCCCTGTCATGTTCAAAAGGTGAGGCCGGCCTCAAGGCGCAAGAGCAATTGGCAAGTTCAAATTCTGGCACTAGTTCAAATTCCGGTTTTATAGAACAGCCTTTGGACAATATTAGTTATGTGGCCGTTAATCTGGAGGGTATTACTGTCAAGGATTTTGATACTTCTCAGGTGGATGATAATTTTTATGTATCCTTCAGAAGAAAAAAGATTGTAAACTTTCCCTGTTCCGCCTGCCATACTCAGGAGATGAAAACAGAGAGGAGCCTGGCTTTTGCCAAAGCACACTGGCGGATCAATCTCTCCCATGCCAGTGAGAAAGTGATGAATTGCTCTACCTGTCACCAGCAGCCCTGGAGCAATAATCTATCGACCCCCAATGGCGAAGAGGTTGATTTCAATCACTCTTACCAAGTTTGTGCTTCCTGCCATAGCGAAAAATACCGCGACTGGGTTGGAGGCGCTCACGGTAAACGTCTGGGAGGATGGGTGGAACCAAGGGTAATCAAATCATGCTCCGCCTGTCACAACCCCCACCGTCCCGGTCTGGTTAAAAGAAGACCGGTTATCTCACCCAGTATTCCCCACTAGACAATGGGCTGAATAGTGGAGTGATAACTGAAAATAAACGTCTGAGGAAGAGCATGGAGAAGAGTCAAGGAAACAATTTAGAAAAAAAAGTCCGCAGGGAGCAGGAGAATACCTCTGATAAAACTGCCCCCGGGAAAAAAAAGTGCCGGTTGAGCCGTAGAAGTTTATTAAGTATGGCTTCCAAAGGTGCTGTGGCCGGGGCTTTTGCTTTAACGGTCCCGGGCTGTCTGGGTAAGGGGGAGGGCGCATCCTTCAGGACCGAGGAGTATTTTAAAAAAAATTACCAATTAATGACTTCCAAAGAGCGGGCAGCCACTATCTATAGGATAGAGAGGTTGTGGGAATTGGAGCATAGCAACCGCATTTCCCTTAGCGGGCAAGAGCCTTTGGAAAAAGTAAAGTTTGGTTATGCTTTTAATTTGTCCAGGTGCAAAGGCTATATGGATTGCGTCAAAGCCTGTGTGGAAGAAAACAACCTGAATCGTAAAAACAAAACCCAATACATCCGGATTTTTGAAAACCGGGAAGGAAATTTTTCCCTCTCATCCTCTTCCGGCCGTTTCGCCCATGAGGTCCCGGCTGCCGGCCGTTTTTACATGGGGGTGCAATGTTTTCACTGCGAAAAACCTCCCTGCACTAAGGTGTGTCCCACCGGGGCTACCTGGAAGGAGAAAGACGGGATAGTGGTGGTTGATTATGATTGGTGCATTGGTTGTCGATATTGCGCCGCCGCCTGTCCCTACTGGGGGAGGCGTTTCAACTGGGCTAAGCCCACCATTCCCGCCGATAAGATCAACCGGAAGCAACACTACCTGGGTAACCGGATTCGACCGGTAGGCTCTATGGAAAAATGCACCTTCTGTATTCAGCGTACCAGAAAGGGTAAACTTCCCGCCTGTGTGGACAGTTGCCCCACCGGCGCCAGAGTATTTGGCAACCTCTTGGATCCCAAGAGCGAAATCCGTTATATCCTGGCGCAAAAAAAGGTTTTTCGGCTGCGGGAAGATTTGCATACAGAACCCAATTTTTGGTATTTCATGGACTGATGGCCCCTGAAAAATAGATTCATAAGGAAGTAAAAAAGCAAAGGAGCAGTGGTGACAGGAACTATCAAGCAAATATTTCGTTTTTCCTTTGATTGTATTTTATTTGCTCTAAAGGGGAGCAGAGCTTACTACACCTGGATTATATTTCTATTGGCAGTTATGGCCTCAGGTTTTTTCTGCTGGATTTATCAGGTGAAGAACGGATTGGCTGTGACCTCCATGAATGACTATGTCAGTTGGGGATTTTATATATCTAATTTTACCTTTTTAGTGGGTTTGGCGGCTGCTTCGGTGATGCTGACTCTGCCGGCGGTATTTTTTAAAGATGTGGATTTTTCCAAAACGGTTCTAATCGGTGAGGGAGTGGCGGTGGCAGCCTTGATGATGTGTTTGAGCCTGGTATTGATAGATCTGGGACGCATTGACCGGTTCTGGCATTTGCTTCCCGGAATAGGCCACTTCAACTGGCCCGATTCAATGCTCACCTGGGATATTCTGGTTCTTAACGGTTATCTGGCCCTCAACCTGCTAATCCCTTTTTATTTGCTCTTTTCTCACTACTATGGATTAAAGACCAATCAAAAAATAGTCATTGTTTTTATGGTTATATCGGTGATATGGGCCTTTAGTATCCATCTGGTTACCGCTTTTCTCTATGCCGGTTTACCTGCCCGCCCCTATTGGAACGCCGCTATTTTGGGCCCCCGGTTTTTAGCCTCGGCTTTCGCTTCGGGACCCGCTTTTATAATTATTGTTTTATCTCTGGTAAAAGCCAGAACCAAATTTCCGGTTAAGGATACGGTAATTGGAAAATTGACTACCATTGCTGTTGTGGCGGCCATTATCAACCTGATAATGTTGGGGTCTGAATTGTTTAAAGAGTTTTATCACGCCACCGAACATAGCCATACCGCCTTTTATCTATATTTTGGCCTTGATGGTCACGGCAAGTTGGTAACCTGGATCTGGACCTCGTTGATCATCAATGTTTTGGCCACCTTGGCCCTCTGCTTCCCCATAGTCAGGCAAAACCAAAAACTGCTGCTGGCAGGTTGCGGCGCCCTTTTTACCGCCATCTGGATGGAGAAGGGCATGGGGCTGATTGTGCCCGGCTTTATCCCGTCACCGCTGGGGGAAGTTGTTGAGTATGTCCCCAATGCAATAGAGATAGTGGTCACTGCCGGTGTCTGGGCCATGGGCTTTTTGATTTTGACGCTGCTGTTAAAAATAGCCATTGCCGTGGAGGTGGGGGAACTCACTGCCAAGTCACAGGCATAGCAACTCTTAAATATCCTTGCCAAATCACTGATATAGCGCTTTGAACGCCAAACACCATAATTTTGGCATCAAAGGGTTTTAGGAGAGAAAATGTTATCTAATAAGCACTTGGTAACTAATTTATTAGTGACTACTCCTCCGGCAAAGCCGGAGGCTTCAAATATGTGAACCGCTCAAAGCGGTTATTGGGTTTAAATATTGGAGCCCCTAAAAGGGGCCATTTTGTATCAAAACAATTCTAGTTGGTCGAGGCGTTTATCTGCTTCTTCCTGATTTTTATAAAGCCGACTACTTGTGAAACAGAATATTTTGGCGGTATCGATATCATCATATGAATGTGATCTGATTTTAGGCTACCTTCTTCTATTTTACATTCTTTTTGTGATGCCAATTCGTGTAAAACTGACGCTAAATATTTACGAAGTTGATTATACAAACTCTTTTTACGATACTTGGGTATCCATACGATATGATACTTGCATTCCCATTTCGTGTGGTTTAAACTACCTATATTCTTCATCGAGATGTTCCTTTCTGTAAACTTTGAGCGGTTCACAGTTAGAACTCTCGATTATAATCCCGGAATTGTCAAACTCTGGGAGTCCCCCGGCAGAGCCGGGGGTTTACCTTTTTAATTAACAGTGGTTTTAATGGCTTTTCCTTGGGCTTCTGTCTCTTTTGAATCTTTGCTATCATCACTACCACAGGCAATAAGAGCAAAAACCATCAGGATAACTGCACATAACAGTGTGAATTTCTTAATCATTCAGAACTCCTTTCCATAGAAAACAAAATACTTTTAGAATTTTTATCTCTTTTTTTTTCTTTTGTCAAATTTCCATTTTATTTTTTCACACAATCATCTTTGGTCAGCATCCAGCCCCCCCCAAGTTGTAGTTGAGATCCCTGCGGTGAGTCCAAGACTCTTGGCTTTTTCCATATCAGCGGGTTGATTGATATTTATCGCTTTATCCCAATTATCCGGAACCGGCAGGCCATTTGTCTTCACTGCCAAATGGGCCGTTTCTCGGTTAAAAGCCGGGTTACTACTTCTAGGGATGCCGTGTGATAAAGCCCGGGCATGGGTTCCCAAAAATCACCCTTGAAAGCCACGGCCTGAACATTGTTTTTTATTCCGGAAATGAGCAAATCCAACCATCTGGTTTGAATACCGATTAGATCACAAGAAGATAGGAGTAACCATTCGTTTTTATTGCAATCCAATATTGCCCGATGGAGGCCTCCCAAAGGCCCCTGCCCCTTAATTTTATCAGAAATGGTCTTGACCCCAAGATCATCATATTTTTCTGCTTTGTCAGCTATCACAGTGATATTGTTAGATATTTTGCCAAACAGACCGGTAACATGGAGCAGAAGCGGTTTTCCCTGAAAAAGGACTCTGGCTTTGTCTTGTCCGTACCGGGAACTTTTACCTCCCGCCAGTATATAAATGGGAATAGTGTTCATCTATTGATAAGTCTTTCAATATAATCAACAACTTTAACAATATTATTGCGGGGCAGGATTTCTTTATCGGTTTGAATCGGGTCATCAGTTACCACTGCCAGGATCTCTTCTCTTTCAAAAACTAAAGGTTCTTTGCCCGAATTTTTTCTCCAGACCTCTATTTTGAGACTATTTGGATGGGAGAGATCGATACCGCCTTCCACCAGGACCAGGTTGGTATTTTTAAAAAAGGGCAACAGATAATCAAAAGAATCTATCTCTGACACAACCGGAAGGTAAACCCCCATCAGATTTTTAGTTATGATGGCAGCAGGATTGCCCCCGGCTTCACGATGCCGAAAAGAGTCTTTTCCCGGTTTATCCAATTCGTGTTTATGCCAACTGTGTTTTATAGTTCCGGCTTTTAAACCCCTTTTGGTTAACTCTTTTAAAATATCTTCCATCAAAGTGGTTTTGCCGTTGTTCTGCCGCCCCACAACGTGAATCAATTTTGTCATTTGGTCACTCCATTATCCGGTTATATCATCCCATCTATTGAAAAGTATCAATTAAAGATCCTTACGTCAACGCATTTCAGGTCTCCTATGCGATGTGATAACGCCTTGGCTGGAAACGACTTTGACGGTGCCCCCGATGAGGTATATCAATATCAAAACCAACTATTTTTCAGTTGCCTAAATCCCGCTGTACTGGCAAAATAACACCATTATGTCATTAGAATAAATTATAAGATGAAAGCAATTAAATAAGACCAATGAGTATAAACACAGTTATCCTTAATTTTCTCCTTTTTTCATCTCTTTTCTTATCCTCTTGCAGTTCTTCACCAGAAAAAGACCAAATAACAAAAAAAAAAGAGTTCAAAGCCTCCCTTTATGATTGCAGCGGAAATTTTGAAATGCCTGAGGAGCGGATTATTGTCCCCTGCTTTTTAAATAATAGCTGCCCTGGTCTTTTAATTGTTGGACATCGAAAGGGTGTTGAAAAGAATAGTGTTTTCATGTGAAAAATCAATTGCTTAAATAAG
>CAZTWC010000171.1:0-7827 GCA_964617105.1 uncultured Myxococcia bacterium | reverse complement strand
GCTGCGAAAAAGAGCGCCAAAGGGAGGAATATTAGAAGGGAGTTGGAAGATAGCGGTATCAAGGTGCGCATCGCTGGTAAGCATACTCTGGCAGAGGAGATGCCCGAGGCCTACAAGGACGTTAATGAAGTAGTTGACGTAATGCACGGGGCTGGTATATCATTCAAAGTCGCCAAACTAAGACCCCTGGGCGTGCTAAAGGGCTAGATTTTCAACTCGATAATATCCCCATCAATCAAATTGTGGTTACGGTTGACCATCTGACCATCGTACTTGCCAGGGGTCCAGATACGGGCGAATTTTAATTTTCGGGCAAAATCTTTGTGAATATTAAGGGCAAAATCGATCACCTGAGCTCCTTTTGGCAGGATTACCGGGTCGTTTTTATCCGTCTCTTTGCCTGGCATCTTAGTATATATCCTGATAATATTCAGGCAGTTGAACAGGGTGTCTTGAAAATCTTTTATACCGGTTTCGCTTTCTGGCAAAAGACTCACTGCGCATAAAGGCATTTTCTGGCCATATTCTTCTTTGATCAATTCCAACATCTCTCCATCCAGGTCCAGGTCAGCCCTGGTGGCCAGGATCATGCCACTCAGGTTGGGCGCCTCTCCAGGTTTTCGACAGGTGGGATTGGAACTTATAGAGATCCGGGCCTGCTCCAGAATTTTAAAGGCAGTGTCCAATTGCTCAAATGGATCGTCAGAGGCCAGGTCGGTAAACAGGATGGCAGCATCTCCATCGCGGATAACCCCGGGCAACCAATTTTCCATATATTCATAATCCAGAGGGGGCAAGTCTACCAGTTGAATCTGGATATTTTCATAATTAAGCATTCCCGGTTGAGGAAAACGGGTGGTAAAGGGATAGTCACCAATAGCCGGATCGGTATTGGTAACCGTTTTAAGTAAACTCGATTTCCCGGTGTTAGGAGAGCCAACCAGCATCACCTGGGCGGCTCCCAGCCGTTTTACATTGTAATTAATTCCTTTGCCCTTAGAGGCGGAGTCTTTGCCGCCCTCTTTTTTAAGGGAGGCTAATTTCTTTTTTATTTGGGACCTTAATTTTTCAGTTCCTTTGTGTTTGGGAATGATGGCCATCATCTCTTCCAGGCAGAATAATTTATCTGCCGCATTCTTGGCCTTTTTGTAGCGTTGTTCCGCTTCCAGATATTGTGGGGTCAGGTTGGCCGGCATCGATTACTCCTAAGTTCAATTTCAGGGCTAAATATATTAATTATTTTAACCAAAACAATCTCTGGCGTCAACAATTGTAAAATTTCTAACCTCAGTATCCCTGGTTCAATTTCCCTATTACTTATAGACAAATTCGTGATTTCGTTATAAAGTGATATCATATTACAAATTTGTTACAGGTATTTTTTTCTAGTTTTTTAAAGTAAGGAAGTTAAACATGAAACAAAAACCAAAATTATTATGGAAGATTTGTATGCTGATGGCGGTGTTGATTATGGCTGTAGGCTATATACAGTGTGGTGATGATGAGGGGAAACTGGCCAAGGACTGTGTAGATGTAGATGAAGACAAACACGGTGAGGGATCAGATTGTGAAGGCCTGGACTGCGATGACAACAATCCGACCATCTATGCCAGCGCCCAGGAAGTATGCGGCAATGGAATAGATGAAGATTGCGATGGGCAAGATACCAGTTGTATGGCTGACTGCCAGGATGGAGATGGTGATTTGTACGGCGAAGGCACTGGATGCAAGGGTCCTGATTGCGATGACTCTAACGCTAATGTAAACCCGTTGGCTATCGAAATCTGCGGTGATAGCATCGATAATGATTGCAACGGCGAAGATGCTCCCTGCTGTAATGACAAAGACGGTGACGGTTACGGTGCTGGAGAATCCTGTCAGGAAAATGATTGTGATGACACTAATCCTAACGTTTATCCTGGTGCTCCCGAGATTTGTGATGACAATTTAGATCAGAATTGTGATGGCAAAGATATCAAGTGCTCCGAAGTGTGCCTTGATTTGGATAGCGATGGATTTGGTGAAGGGCTAGGATGTAAAGATAAAGACTGTAACGACCAGGATCCTGCTATTAACCCTGACGCCAAAGAGGTTTGCGGTAATGCAGTTGATGAAAACTGTGACACCAAGATGGATGAATGCCTTGATTGTAACGATCAAGACGGCGACGGGTACGGCATTGGCGCTGATTGTTTGGGAACAGATTGTGATGATAATAACAAGGATATCAATCCCAGCGCCCAGGAGATCTGTGGTAACAGTATAGATGAAGATTGCCAGGATGGCGATCAGAGTTGTTCAGCCACCTGTACCGATGGTGACCAGGATGGTTACGGACAGGGTTCGAGTTGTCTGGGAACAGATTGTGATGATAATAACAAGGATATCAATCCCGGGGCTACCGATATTTGCGGCAATACTATTGATGAAGATTGTGATGGCAATGATTTCGTCTGTCCCTCTGACTGTACTGATAGCGACAAAGATGGTTACGGCCAGGGAAATGGTTGTATATCTACAGATTGTGATGATAACAATGCGGAGATTAATCCCGGTAAATCAGAGATCTGCAACCAGATTGACGACGACTGCGACGGTAATACTGATGAGTGTCCGGCTGGCAAAGTGTGCGGTTCATCTTCACCAGTGTGTAAAAGTTCTTTAAATGCAGAATGTAATATTGATGATGACTGTGCCGATCAATTCAAATGTGTAGCCTCCAAGTGTCTGGCTTTACAGCAAGGTGATTGCAAATCAGACACTGAGTGCGCACCTCCGGCCACCTGTGATTTGGCTATTGGAAAGTGTGTGGACACCCAGTGCCCGGTGGCTTGCCCCTCACCCGGAATATGCGACCATAAAAATAAACGTTGCGTGGAGTGCACCGCTGATGTCCATTGCCCCTCCGATGAAGGGTCTAACATGGTTTGTATCCCCTCTACCGCTGTTTGTTTAGCCACCGAAGGAACCGGTGATGCCAGCGAGTTTCCCTGGAAATTTCACAAAATGATCCAGGATTGTTGGAAAAAAGGAGAAAAAGATAACCACGATAAAAAATATTTTTGCTATGCTATCACCACTCCGGTTGGGGTTGATTTAGACCACAGCAAATACGATGATCGGGTCTGTAAAGCCTCTAGCAGCGACAAGAGTGAGTTTAAAAAACACGATGTCAAATTGGAAACTGCCGAAGATATCCACGGCTGCGGTATGTTTGACCTGGACAACCTGGACTGGAGCGATAATATTGGGGCCAACAGCAACCGGGATTACTGTATGTGGTTTGATCCCACCCGTCGGGACGAAATTCATATCAAACGGTGCAGTGATTTCTCTAAAAAAGATTATAATTGTATTGATAAGGACGGCGACGGTTACGGTCAGGGTGGAGGCTGTTTTGACTCTGACTGCAACGATCTAGACATTGTTGTTTATCCCGGGGCGGCCGAAATCTGCGGTGACAGTATCGACCAGGACTGCAAAGGCGGTGACCAGCCCTGTCCCTGTGATGACCCCGACAAAGACGGTTATGGTGTGGGCAGTGGATGTGTTGATACAGATTGCGACCAAACCGATCCCAATGTGAACCCGGGAGCCGCTGATATCTGTGGCAATGGGAAAGATGAAAATTGCGATGGTAGTGATGCTCCTTGCATCTGTACAACTGACAATGACAAAGATGGTTATGGCATCGGCCAGGACTGCGATGGGCCGGACTGTGATGATAATGATCCGCAGAAGAATCCAGGCCTGCCCGAGATCTGTGATGGCAAGGACAACAACTGCGATGGCCAGATAGACGAATGTCCCACCGGCCAGGGTTGCCAGGATGGCCAGTGCAAGGCTGAGTTGAATCAGATTTGCAGCAGCAAAGTTCCCTGTAAAGCCGGGATGGTCTGCAGTAATGACATTTGCAAGCGCGATTTGGGCTCTTCCTGCCAGGTGGATTCCGATTGTTCCATGGGTCATAAATGTGATCCAGCCACCAAAAAGTGCTCATCTGATGTTTGCCTGTTGCTTTCATGCCCTGCCGGTCAGGTTTGCGATCGTAATAATGGCGCCTGTGTCCAGTGTTTCAACGATCAGCACTGTCAGGCCCTGGCCCCCAACCTTTCCTGCGTTTATTCCCGCAATGTCTGCGCTGGCCCCACCAGTAACGTAGACAACAATAAACTTCCCTGGGATATTTACGACAAAATAGTCAAATGCTGGAACAAGGGCAGTCACAGCCAAAAATATTTTTGCTATGTGATGAAAATGCCGTCTGAAATTGATAAACAGGTAAAACCTAATCTGTATGACGACTTTGTGTGCCAGGCTAATTCTGGAACCAAAACGGAGTTTAAAAACAAAGGGATTAGTTACGACACCATCAACGATATAGTTGGCTGCGGTTTGTTGGACCTGGATAATCTGCATTGGGAAGATGAACTAAAAGAGGGATCTGATAACGAGTACTGTATGTGGTTTGATCCTAATTGGCGTGACGAAGTCCATATTGACAAATGCCACAAGTATGTGGGCGACAAATTCCAGTGCATAGACAAGGATGAGGATGGTTATGGACCGGGCAGCGATTGTTTTGGCAATGACTGCAATGATGATAATGCCTCTATAAACCCCAAAGGCTCTGAAATCTGCAATGGCGAAGACGATGATTGCGATGGAACGGTTGATGAGTGTGCATCACCTGCCAAAATCTGCGATCCGGCTGGCGGCGGTTGCAAGAGAATGGTCAATAAGGTTTGCACCCAAGACAGCGAATGTCTTACCGGACTCTCCTGCCTTGTGGTTGGTTATTATTCCAACGGAGTTGCGATTAAAAAATGCAAAGTGCCTTTAGGAGGTGACTGTAAAAGTGATGACCAGTGTACTGTAAACGCCAAATGCGATCCTGACACTAAAAAATGCTCCAATGATATTTGTTTGCTCTTAGCCTGCGGAGATAAAGGAAAACAGTGCCAGCGCACGACCAAAAAGTGTGTGGATTGCCTGGATGACAGTCACTGTAGTTCACCTAATGTTTGTGTTCCCTCCACCAACAAGTGCATGGGACCCCAAATTGAGTTCATAGACAGTGATTTGCCCTGTAAGATGTATTTGGCTATTGCCAATTGCTGGTTGAAACATAAAAGCAGCAGTACAAAGAAGTTTTGCACTGCCTTAAAGACCATTAATCTATCCAAGGCCATAAAACCGGGTGATTATGAAACCTGTTCAGCCAAGTGCGGTATCAGAGAGAGTACCATCGAAGATATTTGGGGTTGTGGATTGTTTGATCTTAAAAATTTGAGTTGGAGCAGTGATGTTCCGACCAATTCCAACCGGGAGTATTGTATCTGGTTCGATCCTACCAGAACCGATGAGGTGCATGTGGATAAGTGTACCCAATATTGATTAACAGAAAGGGGGAATGGCAAGATTGAGAAAATCTTGGTCCCCATTCTCTCTTCTCTGAATAATTTGGAGCATTTTAATGTTGGGAAAAGTTGGAATCAGGCGTGAAGATAAAAATCAGTGGGAACGACGGGTGCCGCTGACTCCTGGAGAGGTGGAGGCACTGATTAAAGAGGAGGGGTTGGAGTTTGCTATTCAGCCCTCAGCCAATCGGGTTTATAGGGAAGAAGAGTATATACGCGCTGGTGCAAAGATTTCCGAAGATCTTTCTGATTGCAATATTATTTTGGGGGTTAAGGAGATGCCGGCTGATCTCTTTCAAACCAATATGGCCTATCTGTTTTTTTCCCACACAACTAAGGGGCAGCCTTACAACATGCCGATGCTGCAAAAATTGATGCATCAGGGTTGTCATCTTCTGGATTACGAATTAATCGCCGACCAGGATGGCCGGCGACTGGTTTTTTTCGGACGACAGGCTGGACAGGCCGGTATGATCGAAACCTTGTGGACCTGGGGACAGAGGTTGCAAGAAAAAGGAGTAAAAACGCCTCTTAGTTCCATTAAACGCTGCCTCCAATATAACCACCTGCAAGAGGCCATGGAGCATATCGGAAAAATTGGCGAGCAAATAAAAAACACTGGTTTTCCAAACCAGGCCAAACCCTGGACTTGTGCTATTACTGGATATGGCAACGTGGCCCGGGGCGCTCAGGAGATAATTGAACGTTTACCAGTAAAATATGTTTCACCAACTGAATTTAAAAGTGAAAATCGGCAACCGGGCCTGTCTAAAGAGCATTTAAATGTAGCGGTATTTAAAGAGGAACATCTGGTTCAACCCCAAAAAGATGGGGATATCTTTGATTTGCAAGACTATTACGTTCATCCAAAAAAATATAAATCTATTTTCCATCAATATTTACCCAATCTGGACCTGTTGGTTAATTGTATCTATTGGAGCGAAGAATATCCCCGGCTGGTTACCAGAGAGTGGCTCCGTAAGCGCTGGCAGGAAAAGTATTTACGCTTACAAGTAATAGGTGATATCACTTGTGATATCCAGGGTTCGGTGGAATGCAACCTGGGAAGCACCACTCCGGGCGATCCGGTTTATATCTATAACCCCGAAGATGGTAAAATTAAATATGGCCTTGAAGGGGAGGGTGTAGCAATCATGGCAGTGGACAATCTACCCTGTGAGTTGCCCAGAGAAGCCTCGGATCATTTCAGCAATTCTCTTCAACCCTTTATCGCAGCGCTGGGCCGAGCCGATTTCACCGGCGAGTTTATAGATTTACAAATACCCTCTGAGATCAAAAAGGCGATAATCCTGCATAAAGGCGAATTAACTGCCAATTACAATTATTTAACTAAGCATCTGAATCTCTGAAAAAATTGGTTTATTGGGAGAACTACTGAATGAAAAAAATCCTGGTCCTTGGCGCTGGTATGGTAGCCAAGCCTTTAATACAATACCTGTTGGAAGAAACTGAATTTGAACTGACCGTCACCAGCCTCAGGAAAGAGACGGCCGCCGCTCTATTGAACGGAAACCCTCGCGGTAGTAGTTTAGGACTTAATGTGGAGGAAAACTCTGAGCAGTTAAGCCGGTTGGTAGAGAACTCAGATTTAGTTATAAGCATGCTTCCCTATGCCCATCATGTGGATGTAGCCCAATATTGTCTGCAATTTAAAAAATCTATGCTAACCACCTCCTATGTCAGCCAGGATATGACAAATTTGGATGAGCAGGCCAGACAGGCGGGAGTAATTATTTTAAACGAAATGGGGTTGGATCCGGGTATTGATCATATGTCGGCTATGCGGGTGATTGATAATATCCATCGGCATGGAGGAGAGGTTAATACCTTCCACTCTTATTGCGGCGGCATTCCAGCGCCAGAGTTTGCCAACAATCCTTTTGGCTACAAATTCAGTTGGAGTCCAACCGGAGTGGTTCTGGCCGCCAAAAATAGCGCCCGTTACCTAAAAAATGGTGAAGTAATCGATATTCTTCAAAACGATCTTTTTAACCATCACCAACCTCTTCAGGTGGGGGAGATAGACAACCTGGAAATTTATCCCAATCGCGATGCCACTACCTATATTAAACTTTACCATATCCCTGAAGTTCAAAACATGTTCAGGGGAACCATCCGTTTTGCCGGTTGGAGCGAAACCTGGCAAAAGATAGTGGATTTGGGGCTTTTAACGGATAATCTGCTGCCCAATCCTGAAGAGATGAGTTTTAGAGATTTTATTGCTTTTTTAATTGAGAAACCTTCCGGCGCCAAACTTCTTGAACAGGTGGCGGCGTTTTTAAACTTGAATCAGGATGATCCAATTATCGAAAGACTTGTCTGGTTGGGTCTATTTGAAGATCAAATTTTGCCAAAGGGGGTAAAAACTCCTTTTGATGTAATCTGC
>CAZTWC010000170.1:0-7841 GCA_964617105.1 uncultured Myxococcia bacterium | reverse complement strand
GGTGCCTATATTCCAGCCATTTTTACCATGTTCGGCACATTCCGGCCACCAGCCATCCAAGATGCTGAAATTTAAAATACCGTTCATTCCTGCTTTTTCTCCACTGGTACCGCTGGCTTCCATGGGGCGGATGGGAGTATTGAGCCAAATATCAACCCCTTGAACCAGGAATCGGGCCACGTCAATGTTGTAATTTTCCAGAAAGATTATTTTGCCTTTCACCTTGGGGCGTTTAGAAAACTGGTACAACTCTTTTAGTAAACTTTGTCCTTGAAGGTCACGGGGATGCGCTTTTCCGGAAAAAATAAACTGCAATGGATGTTCAGGATCGTTTAAAAGATTGATTAACCGATTTTTTTCTTTAAGTAGCAGAGTAGCGCGTTTGTATGGTGCAAAACGACGGGCAAAACCGATGGTAAGTGCATCCGGGTTTAGAATTTTATCTAAGGCCCTTTTTTTTATTGGCTTGTCTATTTGCTTCATGTGTCGGGCATAATTTTTTCGGGAGTATTCAACCAGTCTGTTTTTTAATAGGCAATGAACATCCCACAACTCCTCATTGGGAATATTGTTAACTTGCGACCAGACATTGGGAGAAGTTATTTTGTCATACCAGTCATAGGGCAGGTAGCGATCGTAAAGGTTTTTTAACTCTTCTGCTATCCAGGTAGAAGGATGTACGCCATTAGTTATATAGGTAATGGGAACATCTTTGGGGTATTTGGTCTGGTAAATTTTTTGAAACATGGCCTGAGATACTTCAGAATGGAGTTTACTGACTCCATTGGCCAATTTAGCGGTTCGCAGAGCCAGAATGGTCATGTTGAAAGAAGATTCCGGTTTTACTGACGATTCCTGACCCAATTTCATTAAGTTATTGAATTCGATGTTCAAATTATGGCAATAATTTTTAAAGTTTCGCTGCATCATCTGCTGGGGAAACTTGTCGTGGCCGGCCGGTACTGGAGTGTGGGTGGTAAAGACAGTTCCGGAGTTAACCACCTTAACAGCATCTTCAAGAGAGTAATAGTATTCCCTGATCAAATAGTGGAGCCGTTCCAAATTTAAAAAAGCAGCGTGACCTTCGTTAATATGGTAGATATCTGGGACAACATCCAATTTGCGTAAGGCCTTAATACCGCCCATTCCCAGTAATATCTCCTGGGAGAGACGGGTTTCATTGTCGCCGCCGTATAGTTGCTTGGTTATTTTTCTGTCTCTGGCTTCGTTTAATTCATGGTCGGTATCAAGCATGAGTAATTTTATTCTACCCACGTCAGAGTACCATAGTCTGGCATGCACCATACGGCCGTTAATTTCGATTTTGACCATCAAATCACATCCGCGATGATCTTTTACCGGTAAGGTGGGCAAATTTCGAAAATTGGAATTGGTTTGGCTGGAGTGCTGCTGTCCATCTTTGTCTAACCTCTGCACTAAATATCCTTGACGATATAAAAGACCGACTCCTATCATGGGAATTCCTACGTCGCTGGCAGATTTAAGATGGTCACCAGCCAAAATCCCCAGGCCGCCGGCGTAGATAGGAAAAGATTCGTGAATACCAAATTCTGCGGAAAAATAGGCTATAGGACCTTTGAGTTGACCGAAACCCTGGCGGTTATACCAGGTATTTTTATGGGTTAGATAGTGGTTAAGACCTTGATAAACCACCATCATTTCGCGGATAAAGGTTTTATCTTCCGCTAATCGGTCCAATTGGCCCGGTTCCATATTTCTGATAATTTTTACCGGATTATGACCCTCCTTTTCCCAAAGTTCAGGACAAATGTTTTCCATCAATCGGATGGAACGTCCATTCCAGGACCACCACAAGTTCATCGCCAAATCTTCCAAAGGATGGAGTGGCTCCGGGAGAATATCTTTTAAATGAGCATAAGAAGAGGATGCTCTAAAACAATCGATTTGAAACATAGATTTGCCAATTGAATAAATTTAAAAAGGTGGTTATTATATAACTGAGTTGAATTTATATGTCAAACCTAAATCATTATGGTGTTTAACTTGAGTACCAGCGGTAAATTTAAATTTAAGCGATATCTAGTTATTATTTTAACCGTAACAGCGTTTGTTTTTTCTGCATCTGTACTTTACTTTGTATCGCAAGATCACCTTATGATATCAGTTACATCCAGGTTGGCTAATCAGGAGATGAAAAGGGGAACGGCTCTGGGTTTTCAAAAAGCCAGAAAACTGTTTAATAAGATTCTAAAGGCAGACCAGGATCATTATCTGGTGGTTACATCGCTTTTATACCTTGACCTTCTATCTTCCTATCGAGGATTCTACCAATCTGACCTCAGGGAGCAGGAAAAGTTGTTTATTGTCGCAGAGAAGAGAAAAATGGATACTCCCCTGTTCACAGCTGCTAAAGCAATGCGTATTGCTCTAAACGGAGAGCATGATAAGGCAGTAGAATTACTCACCTCCGCTATAACCAAAGAACCGCAATCTTTTCATCTCCAAATAGCCCTGGGAGAGATCTATATCAAACAGGGAAAATATCGGGAAGCCCGTCAACACCTGAAACAAACATGGCACAATAACCGAAATAACCTGGAAGTATTATTATTGCTGGCGGATTTGAGTCTCAAGCACATGGAGGTTGATAGGGCCAGAAAATATTACCATTTTATACTCAACCAGAATCCTTTTTTTCCGGAGGCTATTTTGGGCATTTTGTTTCTGGATCTACTCTCCGATTATCAGCAACCGGTCTTAAATAAAGAGATAAGTAAAAATCTAACTAAAATTGATCCCGCCCAACTAACCGTTTCCCAACAGATAGATCTTCTGGTTTTTAAAAATATGGCCAAATGGCTGGCTGGAGAAGAAGTTGATTTGGCAGAGATGGCCGAAATTATATCCCAAAAAAACGATAAAAATACCCATTTCAATAATATAGGCTATTTTCTTTTTCAAGCATACAGAATGAGAGAACAATCTCGGTTCAACCAGGCTGTTGATTACCTTAAAAAGTCGGCTTTACTGCAACCAGACAACCTTTTGCTAAAAAAAATTATGGCCCGATTTATTATAGAGCAGGAGAAGAATCGCCGTCGCGGCAAAAGTGAATCCCATTTTTATAACAGCGATTATCAACGTCACAAAAATGCGGTGATTTCGATAGCCAAAGAGATTAAAAATAAAGGTCAAGATTCTTTTTATTCTCAATTAACTTATGCAACTTTAATGCGCGATATAGGCGACAAAGATGAAGCGGTTAGGACATTTATCTATATGGGAGAATATTTTCCCGGACAGCCACAAATCGATCTGGAAGTAGGGATAATGTACTACCAGGAAAAACGATACACCGATGCGATAAAAGTACTGATAAAGTATGTTGGCGATGAAATCCAGGAGGATAAAAAATATAAGCGAGCCAAGGCAATGCTGTTAGTGGGTAATTGCTATGGAAAAAGAAAAAAATGGCATCTGGCTAAAAAACAATACTTAAAGGCCATGAAAATTGCCCCTGGCTATGCCCGGATCTATTTTGATCTGGCCAGGTATAATCAAAACATATTATTGAATTGGCAGAGAGCGGTGCATTTTTATTCAAAATATCTGGAAATATCCCCTCGCGGAAGTATGGCCGCTATAGCCCGTAGGGAGATTGCGGTTCTTAAGGAGAAGCCGGTTTTCAGATATCGGTAAAGTCGCCCGATGATAATTGGTATGGTTAGATTTGGCCGGATTTGTATCGTTGCACCACGATTTCGTCCGTAATTTGCGCTTCTTCCTTTTCACTTTCATAAATATATTGTCGATGCTGCTTCTCTTTTAATTTTTCAAAGATTTTTTTTTCTTTCATCGCTTCATGCAAGGTTTTTTGGCAGATTTCAATCTCTTTTTCTGATTCTTCTATCTCAATATCTTTCTCCTTTAGGGCAGATTCCAAAGATATAGCATAGTGGCGGTTAAGTTCTATCTGGTCTGAAGTAATCGCAGACGGACCCGTGAAACTAAGTTTTTCCCTGGCTTTATTCAACTCCGATTTCATCTTAATTTTTTCCTGAACAATATTCTCTTTTACCGCCAGGGCTTTGGCTAATTCGGTTTTTTTTTGATCTTCAATGATCTTTCGCTGGGTAAGAACGGTTTGAAAACGGAATTTGAATTTTTTCATAATATATAATTGCTTGACAGGGAATTACCTTTTTTGAGATAATTAAAATCCTATTGTAATACATAATAATTATATCGTACCTTTTAACATTTACCAAATTCTAGTTTTATGACACATTGGCTACCCATAATAGTATTATTAAACATTGCTCTAACCGTTTATTTAGTGGTTATGATCAACCGGGAGAAGTTTTTAAAAAACTTTAAAACAGACAATTCTGAACTTGATTCCAGGCCGGATATTGAACCTTTGGAACGCTCTTTCAGAAATTTGTTGGAGCAGTGTGAAACCGTATCAAAAAATCTTACCCAAAAGGTAAATGATAGCATTGCCCAAATTAAATATCACCTCAAGAAAATGGAGGAGAGCAAAAAAGATCTATCAGAGTATTTGGATAAATCGGAAAAAGTCTTACAACTCTATGAAAATTATCTTCAATCTTCCCGGGCTATTTCTCCGGTAAACAATAAATACATGGAGGTGGTCCGGTTGATAGAGAATGAAAAATTATCTGTCGCTCAGGTGGCAGACCAATTGAATTTACCTCTGGGAGAGGTGGAATTATTATACAATTTACGCAAAAATAAGAAACAAAAATTATAATTTGAAAATAAATTTACCCTAAAATAACGGTATTATAGCGAGAAATATTATGAATCCAGCCACCATAATCGGATTTATCTCCGGTATAGCCCTGATGATTGTCGCCATCTATTCCAGTACATCAAATGTTGGTGTGTTTTTTAGCCCGGCCAGTATAGCCATTGTTTTTGGCGGTATATTTGCCGCTACCTTTATCTGTTACCCGCTAAAAGATGTGTTGAGAGTGTTTCATGTTTTTTTAACCACCTTAAAGAAGGAAGATTTACCCATTGGAGTATATATTTCAGAAATAGAGTACCTGGCTGCTCAGTCATATCGTAAAGGAGCCCTGCAACTTGAGCGGGAGTTGGATGGAATAGAAAACAATTTTCTTCAAGACGGGCTGCAAATGCTGGTTGATCAATATCCAGTCCCGGAGATTGAATCTATTATGACCGCCAGGATAGAAAATGCTTATGAGCGTGAGATGCATGATGTATCTGTGTTTAGGACCATGGCCAAATTGTCGCCAGCCTTTGGAATGGCCGGTACGCTAATAGGTCTAATCGCCATGATGCAGAGTATGGGTAAAGGTTCCTTCGATACTCTCGGTCCTGGAATCGCCACCGCCTTGATAACCACTTTTTACGGTATATTATTGGCTAACCTGGTATTTTATCCTATTTCCGTCAAGGTAGAACGGCGGCTGGAAGAGCGGATACTGTTGATGAAAATAATAACCGAGGGAATTATTCTTATCCAGAAGAGAACACCTCCATCTATGATTACCGATAAGTTAAAGGGCTTTTTACCGCCTCGTAAATGGGGCACGATTCAGCCCAGAGAAAAGTAAAACTTTTTTGCCAACAAATTTATCACCTGAAACCAGGAAGAGGTTATATTCCAATTGATTAAAATCAATAAAAAATATACTGATAACGATGATTCAGAATGGTCAATTAGTTATGGAGACATGATGACCATATTACTCTGTTTTTTTGTTATTCTGGTGGCAATGTCGACCATCGATGACCAAAAATATGGTTTGTTATCCGATTCGGTGAGCAATGCCCTGGGTATTCATATCGAGCGGCAAAAAGAGAAAATCATTGAGGTAAGAGAGAAGTTGGGAGCTATTGTGCAGGAGGAAAAACTTGGTGAGGAGATAAAAATTATTCCAACTCTGGAAGGGGTGGCTATTCAGATGAGTTCCAACGCGATTTTTTCTTCTGGCAGCGCAGAGTTGACGGAAAAGGCAAAAAAGTTGTTGGAAAAACTGGCCCAAAAAATTCGTCCGGAACCTTTTGGAATTGTGGTAGAAGGACACACCGACAATGTTCCGCTTCACAAAAATAGCAAATATCCATCCAATTGGGAGTTATCCACGGCCCGTTCTTCTGTAGTAGTTCGATATATGATCGATCAGTCTATTTCGCCTGAACGGTTAAAAGCGGTAGGTTATGCTGACACCCTCCCTCTACATCCCAATATAGGACCTACTGGTGAGCCTATATCTGAAAATCAAAGTAAGAACCGCAGAGTAGTTCTGGTAATTAATCCCCTTTAAAAGAACCAATATCTGATCAAGCGGAAATCCCTGAAATAATGTTGTAATAATAATTCGTCAGTTACTAATTTTAGGAGAGCAGGATATGAAGTTTTGGACAATATGGTTATTATCCCTCTTTTTACTTTTTTTTGGAGGATGCAGCAGTTGCAATGATGACGATCATCAGTGTAGTAGCGGTAAAGATTGCCCCCCAGGCGCTGTCTGCATAAATGGGATATGCCTCTCTTCACCCACTGATGCTGGTGAGGTTGATGCTGGTGAAGATGGTGGTGAAGATGGAGGTGGATTAGCAGATCAACCCGATGCCGGTGAGGTTGATGGAGATTCAAACACTCCTCCACGGTTGACCCTGCTGCCGCTTGAAGGGATACAAAAGGGAGATGTTATTCTGGAGTTTGTCGCCTTTGACCTGGATTTCGATGATATCAATGTCACGGTTCAATACGCTAAAGGCCAGGAGAGTGATTCTCAATTTAAAATCGCATCCCAGGTTCCGCCTGGTATTCTATTGAGTAGGCTTTCAACCTCTCCGGCAGGAGAAAAATATCAATTTGTTTGGAATTCAGCCAATGATCTTCCTGGTTTTAAAGGAGAGGTTAAAATCAAGATGCTCCCGGAAGATAGCCTTCATAAGGATCAAAAAGCTGAAGCGAAGGAGGTTAATTTTCAACTCGATAACTCCTCGGTGTCGCCACCTCAAATAGTTTCCATATCACCACCCGAAAAGGGAAGCGGTGATATTGAGATCTCTTTTTTAATCAAAGATGAGCAGGGAGATAAGGCCACGGTTTTTGTTGAGTACCATATGGGTAAGGGGTTTTATCAGGTGGCTACTATAAAAGATGCCCCCTTGAAAAATCTTGCCACCAACCTAAAGGGGGTAGAACACAAACTAATCTGGAAATCCGCTGATGATACTGGCACCGGCCTGTTTAAAGCGGTGAAATTGCGAATGACACCGTCCGACAGTTCAACTGGGATCTATTTTACCTCTAAAGAGTTCCAGGTCGACAATCGTTCACCTAAATCGCCGCCCAGGGCTGAAATTGTAACTCCGCCTGGGGAACAAAGTGGCGCTATAAAAATTGCTTATCAACTCTTTGACGCCCAGAGTGATAAAGCATCTGTTGTTACAGAATACAAGTTAAAGGGCGCTGTATCATTTGTTACGGCCAATCCGGTAACTGGTGTTAAGACCGATAATTTGGATACCAGCCCTGAGGGGGTAAAACACATATTTACCTGGGACAGTGTTAAAGACCTGGGCCTGGTAAAAACAGCCGGGCTCCGTTTTCGAATTACTCCGGCAGACCAGGAAAAAGGGGTTTCGGCATTAAGTGGGGAATTTAACCTGAATAATACGATAAATTTTTCTCCCACGGCTACGGTTAAAACTCCAAATGGGATTCAATACGACAAAGTTACTGTAGATTTTTTAGTAAAGGATGAAGAGCGGGATCCGGTTGATATTAAGGCTGAGTTTTCAATTGATAACGGTGTGGTGTTCAAACCGGCTATCCTGGCTGCCAATGACAA
>CAZTWC010000169.1:0-7926 GCA_964617105.1 uncultured Myxococcia bacterium | reverse complement strand
ATAGGTTAAGTCATCAAACCGGCCTTCCCCCTTGGATTCCATTTGGTCTTTTTTTATCTTTTTGGTAAGTTTGTCCACTACCTCCATCATCGGCAGCCTGCCGGTCATGGAGCGCTTTAATATAGTGCCGGGAATCAGCATACGGTTGATCTCGTTGGTGCCCTCGAATATCCGGTTAATCCGGGAATCGCGGTAAGCCTGCTCAGCGGCGGGAAATTCTTCGATATATCCATATCCCCCGTGGATCTGCACCGCTTCGTCAGTTACATAGTCCAGCATCTCGGAGCCCCAGACTTTCATAATAGAAGCCTCGATGTTCATCTCCTCCATCGCCTTAATGACCTCCTGTCCGTAGTTGTCGTCATGCTTGTCTTTATCTCCCAGCAACACATCGATGTATCCAGTGGTGCGATAGCTCATTGATTCAGCGGCATAGATCTTGATATTCATATTGGCAATCTTCTCCTGAATAATGCCAAAACTGGAAATCGTCTGTTTAAACTGCTGCCGTTCGTTGGCGTATTTAACTGCAGCGGCCAGGACTTCCTTGCCCGCTCCGGTGACAGCCACGCCCAATTTCATGCGCCCCATATTCAAGATATTGAAAGCAATTTTATGACCTTTACCGATCTCGCCCAATAGATTTTCTGCCGGCACTTTCACATCTTCAAAAGTAATAGCGGTGGTGGATGAACCTCTCAAACCCATTTTGTGCTCTTCGGGCTCCACCGTAACTCCTGGAGAATTACTGTCTATAATAAAGGCGGTAAATTTTTGGCCATCGATTTTGGCAAATACAATAAAGTAATCGGCAAATCCAGCGCTGGTGATAAACTGCTTGGAACCATTAACAGTGTAATATTTACCATCTTCGGAAAGAACCGCTTTGGTGCGGGCCGACATAGCATCGGAACCAGCGGTAGCCTCGGTTAGAGCATAGGCGCCCAGCCATTCGCCAGAGGCAGCCTTGGGCAAGTATCTCTGTTTTTGTTCATGATTGCCAAAAAAGATGATGGGCATAGTTCCAATTCCAACATGGGCGCCGTAGGAGACGGTAAACGAACCCTGCATAGCGGTGGCTTCGGTAACCAGCATGGCAGTAGTTTCATCCAACTCCAATCCATCATACTTTTCCGGTATGCCAACCATGAATAAGCCTAACTCACCCGCCTCTTTAAGCATACTGACGATTAGTCCCTTCTCTTTGGCCTCTAACTCTTTGTTTTTTGGCATTACGCTCTTTAACATAAAATTTCTGGCCGTGCGATAAAACTCCAGTTGCTCCTCGCTAAATTTTTCCGGAGTCATAATATCTTCCGCACTGGTATCAGACAACAAGTATTTTACCCCAAAAATGTCGCTCATTATACACCTCCTAAAACGTTAAAAAACAATTATAAATAATTTAAAGTGCTGTTATCAGTGGTCGACGACCGACTTGTAGAATAGAATTAACATAATAAAATAAAAAGGGAAAGATAAAAATGAATGAGCATTCATTCAGCGAGTGGCAAAAGAGCGAATCAAAAAGCATTGGTGGACTTTGCGATGGCCTGGAAAATCTTCTGGGATGGTTTGGCGAGAGATATCTTCCACCTCGATATTTGGAGGCAGTTCAGAAAGGTTAATTTTAAATTTTGCCATGTTATTGGCAAAGATTATGGTGCCGCCCGGGGCCAGCAGTTTCAATACCTGTCCAATCAGTTGTGGGTGATCCCGTTGGACATCAAAGGTTTGATTCATTTTCTTGGAGTTGGAAAAGGTTGGGGCATCTAAAAATATCAGATCATAAAAGAAAGAGGGCGTTTTTGCCAGCCATTGAAAGATATCCTGCTCTATATACTTGTGGCGGTTTTTATTGGTAAAATCGTTTAATCGCATATTGCGGCGGGCCCAGTTTATATAGGTGGGCGACATATCTACCGTGGTGGTAGTTTTAGCTCCACCCTTGGCGGCATAAACAGAGGCAGATCCAGTGTAGGCAAACAGGTTAAGAAAATTTTTTCCAGATGCCTTTTGCCTTATCATCTCCCGGGTATGACGGTGGTCTAAAAAGAGTCCAGTATTTAAAAAATCTTTGAAATTGACCCAAAACCGGCTGTCACTTTCAAAAACAGGGATAAATTCGCCCTGTTTATCAAGGCGACTATACTGCACCTTACCTTTCTGTGGTCGGTGAATTTTTAAAAAGAGACGATCTGGTGAAATTTCCAGGGTTTGAGGTATAACCGCCATAACTTCGGCCAAACGGGTTTTGGCTTTATCTGGATCCACTGTGCTGGGCGCCTGGTATTCATGGACATGGATCCATTTTTCTTCGCCCTGGTAAATATCTACTGCCACCGCATATTCAGGCATATCCCGGTCATAAATCCGCCAGCAGTAAATTCCCTGTTTTTTTCTCCAGCGGCGAAGTCTTTTTTCATTTTTTTTCAAGCGGTTGGCAAACATCTGAGCGCCCGGCGAATTGGCGGATTGGGGAAAATAGTGCTTAGCAATTACAAAATGGTATAATTTACATTCAATCTGGCCATTGTACAACACCTGGCTGCGGCGTGGTTCGAGATCTAAATAGGCCATCCATTGGTATTTGGAAGTAAGAATGGCTGCCTGCCAGCCGCTGAAAATCCCCTTTAATACCTGGCCCAATTTCTTATAGAGCAGACTGGTCTCTCTCTCATCTCCCAATCTTTCACCATAGGGGGGATTGGCAACTAACAGGCCAGTCTGGTCCTGAGTTAATTTCTGTACCAGATTCTGCATCACCGGAAGGCCCAAAGGAGCCTTTTTAAACTCTATCTTGCCGGCCAGACCTGCCCGTTCAGCATTGCTAATGGCGGCATCTATAGCATTTCCGTCAACATCAAAGGCCATTATGGTAGGCATTCGTTTCAGTCCCTCAGATTTTTTTTGCTGAGCCTCAGTTAATAACTCTTGCCAAAGTTTGTCATTATGGCCTTGCCAATTTAAAAACCCATAATTTTTTCGGCTAAGACCAGGGGCTATATTGGCAGCCATTAAGGCGGCTTCAATAGGCAGCGTGCCGGAACCACACAGGGGATCGCAAAGAGGGCGTCCCGCCAGGGAGAATTTATACCACTCGGCGCTAATCAACATTACAGCGGCCAGATTCTCCTTAAGAGGAGCCGTCAAACCCTGCAGCCTATATCCCCGGCGATGCAAACTGTCACCAGAAAGATCAATACTCAAGATAGCTCTTTTGCCCCGCAGATAGAGATTGATGCGGATATCTGGTTGCAGCCGGTCCACATTGGGACGATCTCCGGTCTGTTCCCTGAACTGATCCACCACCGCATCCTTGACAATCTGAGCGCCGTATTGGCTATTTCGGACAAAAGAATCTTTGGTAAGAAAATTCACCGCCAGAGTATTTTCCGCCCGGAGGTGATTCAGCCAGTTAACTGAACGAACACCCCAGTAGAGTTCCTCTGGAGTGCCAGCTTTAAAACGTATTAACTGCAGGAGAACTCGATTGGCAATCCTTGACCACAGACAAACCCGGTAAGCAGTTGCCAGAGAGCCAACAAAGGATACTCCGGCAGTGGTCCGGGAAACTTTCTGGGCGCCAAGCCACTTCAGTTCATTGGCCAGAAGCGGCTCCATCCCCTTGGCAGTTGTAGCAAAAAGTATGTAATCCATTTTATGAACTTAACAAAAATATCTGTTTTGATAAAGTAATCTAAAAAAAAGTTTGCTAATATGTTGTGTTACTTTATTATTGAGATTAAAAATCGGTTAATTAATTACTAAAAAAGGGGTAATTTTTATGAAAAGTACAACTAAATTATTTTCAGTATTGGTGCTCGGTTTACTCTTTCTCTTTTTTGCTTGCTCTGAAAATGAAACTATACCTTCAAACAACAATACCGGAGACATTTCAGAATGTAATCAAAAACATCTGCCAGGCCAACTGTGCAACCAGGGTGCCAAAAAATGCCATAACAATCAATTGATTACCTGCGCCAAAGTGGCTAACTGCTTCATCTGGAGTCAGCCTGAGCCCTGTCCAGGCGGCACGAGTTGTCAATATGGTGAGTGCCAGTGCAAAAATCTGTGTTCTCCAGCTGGCACCAAAATCTGTGAAGGAAATGGCTACAAACAGTGTCAGGAGGATCAAAATGGCTGCCTGATCTGGGGGCAGGTTTTTAACTGCGCTCAAAACCAGGTCTGCTCCGGCGGGAGATGCGCTACTTCCTGTGGAAACGTTTGTACGCCAGGATCTTTCAGGTGTTCCGGCTCTGCTGCTGTTCAGATCTGTATGACCACGCAAAACGGCTGTAATGACTGGGGGCAAATTAAAGGATGTGAAGTGGGAAAAGTCTGTAAAAACGGGCAATGTGTCTGCGATGCTCAATGTAACCTCCAGGGCACCAGAACCTGTGATGGCGATGGATTCAAAACCTGTGTAGTGGACCATATTACCGGCTGCCTGAAATGGGGGAAGGTTTACAATTGCGAATCCGGCGCAATTTGCTCTGGTGGGCAATGTGTGAAACATTGCACCAACTCCTGTACCATGGGAGAAACCAAATGTCAGGGCGATGGGGTACAAGAATGCGCCAAACAACCCAACGGTTGCCTGGACTGGGGGCCGACGAAAAAATGCGCCCAGGACAAAGTGTGTGACAAAGGACAATGTGTTTGTGATAACCAATGTGATTCCGAAGGAGCCAGATCCTGCGATGGCGATGGGTTCAAAACCTGTCAAAAAGCGTCATCAGGCTGTTTTCTCTGGAGCGTTGCCACCTCTTGCCCTTCAGACCAACCCTGTTCTGGCGGCAAATGTGTAGCCAAATGTTCTGACAGTTGTGTGCTAAATACCAGAAAATGCTCGGGCGATGGGTTTATGGTGTGTGAGAGTAAAACCAGTGGATGTACCGATTGGAGCGAGATAATTTCCTGCGAAAAAAATAAAATATGTTCCCAGGGCAAATGCCGCTGCGATGACCAGTGTGGTCCAGAAGGGATGAAAACCTGTGATGGCAATGGATTCAAGAGTTGCGAAAAAGATGCAAACGGCTGCCTGCACTGGGGACAAGTCACCTATTGCGCTACAGACCAGGTCTGTTCCGGTGGCCAGTGCCAAATCAAATGCACCAATGTCTGCACCGAGGGAGAGAAAAAATGTTCTGGCGATGGATTCCAGGAGTGTGTTAAAAAAGCCAACAATTGCACCGACTGGGGAGAGGTGAAAAACTGCGGCACCAATAAAGTATGCCGGCAAGGCCAATGTACCTGTAACGATGAATGCGAACTGGTGGGTGTCAAAATCTGTGATGGCAATGGATATAAGAGTTGCCAAAAAGACACCGATGGCTGCCACTCCTGGTCTGGAGTTACTCAGTGTCAGGGCGATAATGTCTGTCAAAAAGGCAATTGTGTTTCTGCCTCTACGGTTCAGGAAAACCTGCAGTTGAATGAAAAGTGCGGTCCATATATTGGTAATTGTATAGATACTCTACTCTGTTTTCAGGTGGACTTTAACAGCATGTCGGGCAGCTGCCTGAAAAAATGCTCCCCCTCCGACTCCTCTCAGCAATGTACTAACAATCAAACCTGTATTGCGGTGCAGGGAACCGGCGGTGTCTGTTACGATCAGAATACCACTATACGGCAAGAGGGAGAAACCTGCAGTTCTTTTACCGGAAACTGTCAAAGCGGCCTGGTCTGCACCTACATGGATGTCAATAATCGTGATGGTTTTTGTATGAACTCCTGCGATCCTAACACACCCACCTGTCCCGGGGGAGAGTGCCTGAAATTGTCAAACGGTAAGGGCGCCTGTTATAAAAAGCCGGCCAATACCCGGCAGGTAGATGAAATCTGTGATCCCATTAAAGGATATTGCGCCTCCGATATGATTTGTGTCAACCTGGACAACAATAAATCGGGAGGCATTTGCTCGGCCGTCTGCTCTCCTGATCCGGCCGGTTCAGTATCCCAATGTGGTACCGGGAAAAAATGTTTTACCCTTTCAGACGGAAGGGGCGCCTGCCTGAATGAACCGGCCCTCACCAAAGCCAAGGGGGAGGTCTGCAGTTTCAACCAGGGCTATTGTCAGGGTGATATGCTTTGTGTGAACATATATGCATCTTCCACCGAAGGAATTTGCCTGGAAAAGTGTGATCTGCAAAGTCCTCAGTGTGGTACGGAAGAACAGTGCCTGGAGTTGCAAGGTGGCGGCGGCGCCTGCTATTAAAGCAATTGAGAGATTAACTGTGGTCCATCCCATCCAAATATCTGGGAGGTAATATGAGCAATTATGTTGGAAAACTTTTAACCCCAGGGGTGAAACTGGTAGTTCCAGGGTTATTTTTTCTGCTATTATTAGCCTATGCCTGTGTCTCAATGGAGGAACCACCATGCCCCAAGGTTGAATTATCCAAAAATCAAGGAGGAACTTGCTCCGACACTTGCCAATGCCCAGATGATAAAATGAAGGAGCGGGCCTTCAGGTTTACCCGGTTGGAGGTGGATGAGCCAGAGGTCTTTGCCAATAACCTGAACACCATTTGGAGCGATGATATTAAAAATAATCTGTTCAATATTATTTTTGTGATTGATGAATTTAAATCTGGACAGGCTGGCGCGGCAGCGGAAAAGATCTCCCTTGTGGGCGGGTCAGCCTGGAGGCTGCCGGCAGATAAAGACGTGGATCCCAATACCCTTATTTTAAAGCCGCCCCAGGGAAAAAATGATGCTGATAGTATCCACAGCCTGGTGGAATCTTATTGCCATTTGCCAGATACCACCATCAACGCCAGTGCCAAGAGTTACCATGGCAAACAGTGTGAGTTTAAAACCTTTGAGGTATTGAAAGATCCCTCCTCTGCCGGATCGGATTCAACTCTAAATTTTCACCCCGGCCCTATTGACACCCCGGTTATCTGCGCTCCTGACATCAAACCGGCCAACACTATTCCGCTAATGAACTTAAAGATTCGCTTTGGGTTCAACCCCAACTGCAGTGCCATCCAAAATGGATATCTGGAGGGATGTATAACCGTAGAGGACGCCAACCGAATCTGCATGTGTCCTCTCAGTGGAACCTGTGAATATAAGCCCAGCGGCGACACCTATTCCGGAGATAACCTGACCAAATATTGCCGAACCTACTGTGGTGACAGCAAGTCTCTGGGCAACAAGTGGATCTCCTTTGGAAATCTGGCCAAACTGGTGCGTTTGAAACCCACCTGCATGACCACAACCGGAGATTCCGGCTACCGGATACAGGGTTATTTTGATGCAGTGATGCTGGCAGAGGAAAAGTTTAACCCTGTCAAATCTAACGACTGTTCCGCCAAGGAGCAATAATGAAACCCTCTATTTTACTGTTCATTATCTCATGTTTCTTTTCCTTCTCGGCTATAGGAGGCGGAATTGAGGTGGCCGATCAGGGAGCCCGGGCCAGCGGCCGCGGCGGGGCCTTTATGACCAGGGCGGATGATCTCTCCGCCATCTACTACAACCCCTCAGGTTTGGCCAAACAAAAGGGATTTAACCTTTTTTTTAACCACCGCCTGGCATACAGCGACGTGGAATATCGCCGAGCCCGCACCCTGGATTGGAGCGGGGCAGTGCACGGAGTGCCCCGTATGGTTGATTTTGAGCACGTTAAGCCCGAAGATCCTCTTTTTCCCCTGGGGATGATGGTTGCTCTTTCCCACGACTTCGGACTAAAAGATTTCTCCTTTGCGGCCGGCGTGTACGGGCCGCCCAGTATTGGCAAGGCCACCTATCCCCAGGATGGCGGCCAGCGCTATATGCTGCTAAAAAAAGATATCCTCCTCTTCTACTATACCCTCAGTGTAGCCTGGAGAGTTATAGAGAACCTGGATATTGGCATCAGTCTGCAGTGGGTCGATATGGCCAAAATAGAGATAGAGATGGTGATAGATGGTGAAC
>CAZTWC010000168.1:0-7956 GCA_964617105.1 uncultured Myxococcia bacterium | reverse complement strand
CCCGCTGAATGTTGTATTGTCCGGCAAACTGGTGGACCAACTCTTCCAGGTTTGCCCGGGCCTCCTCCTCAGAAAAATCTTCTCTGGCCCATTTAAAATCTGCATGTTCATAAAGGAGGTGGAAAAATTTTCCCACTTCAGCACCGCCGTAAAATTTGGCCAAAGGTACATTAGATGCCTGGTTATTGATTTTGACTTGTTTGGGCCTGGTTAGTTGGTCCAATTGCAGTCTAGCCTCTTCAACATCCTGGTCGCGGTCGGCTGCTGCATCAGCATCTTCCATTTTTATAGTGTTTTCATTAAAAGTGGTATGAACGGTTTTGGTTAAGTTGGAGTAACTGTTTTTGGCCCATAGATGGTCCACTCCATAGCGTTTAAACTGTGCTGCTTTTAAAAGTGATGGTTCGTGGCCTTTCTCTAAGAAGGCGATGGCAGGAGTCAGATTTGCATTGGCCGGCAGGGCCATGCGCCAGGAGATGGTATTTTTCGAGGTGTTGGCCAGTTGATCGAGGTGATGGTGAAAGAATTTGCTGCTTTTCTGGTTTTTGGCTTTTTCCATAACCGTTTTTGCATTAACAATACGAGATGCAACCGGTGCCTTTGAGAGTTTCTGACCCAGGTCACCTTCATGGTCATCCGGAGGCGGTGCTCCAAATAGAACCAGACCCAGGGGATTGGTTTTTTCGTTGTACCCGGTATAACCCCAAAAGGCGGTGCAACGGATACGGGCTCTGGTTAAGGTTACGTAGAGAAGCCGTAAGTCCTCTTCTATCCTTTCCTGGGCCAGGTGGTCAATCTGGCTGTTTTTGGGTTCAGCATTTAAGTTATTTTGAAAATTCAGATACCTGGTTGTATTATCCTGGCTGTTTGGATTGGTAGCAATCAAATATTTTTTATCATCACCGTACCAGGTTTTTCCAATCCATAAATAGGGAGCCCAAACCAGGGGGTATTCCAATCCTTTGGATTTATGCATGGTAGAAATTTGCACTGCATGATCATCAGTTTCCAGGCGCATCTCCAGATTTTCATTTTCGTGGTTTTCTTTTTGGGCGATTTCCGCCTGTATGCGCTGTTGCTGCAGCCATTGGTGTAAACCTTTCAGCCCCAGTCTCTGAGTGGAGCCGGCCTGGTGCAGGAGTTCTGCCAGGTGAAAGTAATTGGTGAGGCTGCGCTCACCGTTGGGATAGGTAAGAATACGGGTGGACAGGGCAGGGTGCTCCCCCTCTGTAACGCCCCATTGGCAGGTCATCAGAAGGCGGAAGGTGGTCATAAATCCATACTGTTTTATCCTCTTTTGCCAAAAGGTTAAAAGTCCCATCCAGGCTTCGTTGCGCGCCTGGTAATACTGGTCCAGATCTGTTCCGGTCCATCGGAATAGATCTGAGGCCAGCAAAAGCCGCGCCCGCTTTTCACTAGTGGGGTAAATCAGGGCAGAAAGCCACTGGGAAAGGCCTAGAGATTCTTCACTGGTGAACACGTCTCCCATGCGGGCAATGACAGCCGGCAAATTACGTTCCAGCAAAGCCTTTTGAATCTCAATGGCCTGCTGATTGGAGCGCACCAGCACCGCCAGGTCACCCGGGTTCACCGGACGAAAATTATCCAGTTCAGTATCATATATCTGTGGTTTTTGCTCTATAAAGGCAACCATATCGCTGGCTACCACTCCAGACAGAGCATTGGCGGCAGCGGATTTCTTTACAATGTTGCCAGAGTCATCTTCTGGGTTATTTGGAAGAATGCGGTTGTCAAAGAGTTTTATTTCCAAAGGGGTTTTCCAGGCATCATCAACCTGGTTTTCAATTTCAAATTTTAGTCTTCTTTTGGGCTCCCGGTCAGGTGTTTTTACCGGGATATATTGGATCTCTGAATTACCAAGAATATTTTTCCAGTCCAGCAGGTGGTTTATGGCTTCTACATAGGTCTGGTCGGAACGATAATTTTGGTTCATGGTAAACCGGTTATTTGCCTTAGCCTCTTTTCGAGCCTTTTGATACACATTAATGTTGGCGCCTCGAAAGGCATAGATAGCCTGCTTGGGGTCGCCAATGAGATAAAGGTAGTGATCTTGATCTCCAGTCGCAAAAATAGTTTTAAAGATTTTCCATTGCAGTTCATCGGTATCTTGAAATTCATCAATTAGGGCTGCTTTAAAACGGTTTTGAATCTCTATTTCCAGAGAACTGCCGCTTTTTTGTAGAGGTTTGGCCAGGTTTACCAGCAGATCATCAAAGGTTTGGGTTCCAGTTTGGTCACATTGCTCCTTGAATCGCTCGCGTACACAAGTGGCAAACTCATAGATCTGGCTGTCTATGAAATTTTCCGCCAGTTGTCCCAACTCTTTAATCTGCTTAAAGATTTCTAATGTATCTACCTCCTGAATCATAGCCTTGGTTTGGTCTTCATTCTTTTTAGCTGTTGATGCCTGGTGTTTAATGGCGTTGGCCTTAAAATATTTGAACCAACTTTGTTCTTTTAACAGTCGATATTGGTTTTTATAAAAAGGGTCATAAAGAGCTGGAGATTGGTCGTTGTGGAGCCAATCGGTAAAGTGAGTAATATTCCGCAGGGTAATTTCCGGCTTAGCCTTTTTTATTACATTACCGGTCGATTTTGGCGCATAGTTCTTGAAAAATTCCATCACCCTATCTTTACCCTGCGGGCTGTCCCAGATGTGAGCCAGTTTATCCACCGAATTGATCCACTGCCGCAGGCTAATCTTATCGATCTGCGGAATAAAGGTCAGGCTGCGGTTATCAGTCACTTTCCGGGCAATTTTCATCAGCGTGGTTCGGTTTATTTGGCAGCCCAGGAAAAGAATCCGGTATTTTTGGGGCGAGGCCTGGTGGTAAAGTTTTGCCAGGTGATCGTCCACGATTAGATTGAGCAGATTATAGTGATCGGTTTTTAAATTTAAATTGTTCTCAATCCGGCTCTCAAAAGCATATTGGCTGAGCATACGCTGACAAAAACTATGGATAGTAAAGATGGCAGCATTATCAAAGGTTTCCAGGGCTTTCTCCAGGCGCTGCAACCACTGTTTTTCCAAAATATCATCTTTAAAAACCGGCTCCAGAATTTTTTGTAGGGTCGGGTCTTGGGTAGTTTTTTGACGCAAAGCCTGACAGGTTTCATGGAGGTGTTGCCGAATTCGGTTTTTTAATTCCGTGGTTGCATCCCGGGTAAAGGTAACCACCAGAATTTCGTCAATTTTTAGGTTTTTCTCAGTGATGAGTCGCATCATGGTGGTGGCAATGCTGTAGGTTTTGCCGGTTCCAGCACTGGCCTCTATGAGCATAGTTCCCTTAATAATATTTTGGGTTAGATTAAAGATTTTCAGGTTGCTCATGGATTCAGTCCCTCCTCTTGTAGAGCTTGCAACAGAGGTTGCCACAAACGAAGGGCGTGCCAGGCAAACCGGGGATTAATTTCCTGGCAAGGTTCTTTAGGAGTATAAGGCGTTAGGTTATGGTTACTCCAGATAATTGCCAGATGAGGATCGGCAAATTCTCCTACAAAAGTATTGGTGTCATAATTATAGCGCTGCCAAGCGCTGCCAGCCTGGTACATAGATTTTATTAGTATTTTTCTCTGCTCATCGCTAATACCAGTAGGATAACCCTTTTCAAAATCATCCCAGGTTAAATAGAATTCAGAAGAGGTTTTTTCCTCCTTTAGTCTTAATTTTTCTATGCTCTTAGCAAAGGCGAAAGAGGTTTTTTCCACCAGGTTTAACCGGCGTTTTTGCCCTTCTATAAACCAGTTAATCATGTTTTCCAACTCTTGTTTAGCAAAGTTTTGCCGTTCCTGATGGGTGCCTGAAATGGACAGCGAAAAAGTTTGGATATCGGGTTTGCCAATTTTTTCATCCCAATTTGCCTGGATAATATAGGTTTTGTTGACTGCCTCCGGGGCTTGTGCAGTCCAGGCCAGATAATCTATCCAGGGTTTTAGAAAACGTTTAGGCGATTCTTTGCCATTAAAAAGATAGATTAATTGGTTATCCCATTTTTGAGATAAATGTCCGCTCAAATCTATCAGGCCCCCCTTGAAAGGCAATTTTATCTCTATGGGCAAAGTAGGGTCTTTAAAAGCCCCTCCGGTTATTTGATCCAGAATTTTTTTCCCCTTGATCATGGCCTGATATTGTTTTTCAAATAGTAATTGTCCTGGATAACCAAGGGGGAGTGTGCCGGTACTACGGAGTCTATTTAGAATTTCTGCCCGAATTCTTTTTGGGTTCTTTATGATGGTGTCTAATAAAGTATCTGCAATTAGCCACTTATCGAGTGAATCCATTTCTATTGGCTCGCGGTCGGCCAGCAGTTGATGGCTCTCATCAAAGTTCAGATTCATAGTGCGTTTGAACAAATAGCGAACCGGCTGCCGAATGAACTGGACCAACGGATCCAAATGGATATGAGCGGGAATTTCTATATTGGATAGATCCTGGCTAAAAAATTTTGATGGCTGAACTCGCTCCTGCCCCAGACTTTTTGCTCCCTCCAGATGAATACGATTAAAACTAAAGGGGGTGCTGCCAGGCGATTTCGCTGGAGTTGCCCCTAAGTGAGTGGTGGGTTTGTCCTGACAATTTATTGGAACAAGGCTGCTATCCGGTGATTCTGTTCGAAATGCAGCAATGTGAGTGGGCTTAGAACGGTAATTCTCCGGACTAAAAGGCTGAAGCGGATGTTGGGTGGTCAGAAAGTCGGAGGCTTTTTCTTCATGCCCTGTTTTTTTTTCTCCCCCCACTGGTTCAAAAGATAGGTCTAAAACATCAATAAATTCCGATATAGGAGTAGCCGGATCCTGAGTTTTATTGGTGCGCACATTGCGGCCAGTGTAAAGCACAATAAAGTGCTCCCTGGCTGAAAGCAGGGCTTCCAGTAAAAGCATTCGGTCCTCATCGCGCGGGTCTTTGTCACCGACCCGCCGTGGGCGGGTGCTCAAATCAAACCGGGGATTGATTGGGTTGCGGGGAAATTGGTTATCATCCATACCCATGAGAATTACCACTTTGAAGGGGATGCTGCTCATGGACTGGAGATTGGAAAAGGTCACTGCGCCTGTATTCTGATGCTGGCTGGTTTCTGCAACCTCTAAGCGTCCTTCCAGATATTGCTTTAGAGCTTTTATGGTTATCGGGGTGTCGCAGTTGACCCGGCGGACTTCCTCTTCCAGAGAGGTAATAACCTCCAGCACCCGGCGAGTGAGGAATGCCCCTTTGCCAGACATCGAGGTGATGGCCTCCACCAGTTGGTGCAGACGTTGCACCCAATCTGCAATGGAGCAGGCCTCGCCAAGGCAATCGATTTGATAAAAAAGTGATGAGGCAAATTCCATGAAGCGGCCCAGCAGTTCGATATCCTGGCCTTCCATATCATCATAGGGGATGACACCACGGTTAAGGTTTGCATCGTCAATTGAGGGCTCCAGAGTTGGAACTACCTGGCCCTCATCAGCCATCACCACCCCCAGGGCAAATTGTTCCAGGCCAAATTGCCAGGTGTTGATGATATCCTTTGGCTGATTATGTTGTTTATGGCGATGAAGATCATTGATACCCCATCGAATCTGCGATGTTTCTATCCAGTGCTGAAGGGTGGGTAGATCCTCGGGGGTGAAGCCAAACCGGCGTTGAACCGGCTCCAGAGTTAGAAAATCGAGCACAGTGCTGGCTTCTACTCGTCCAGTAACCATCTCCAGCACTCGCATCATGGCATCGGCAACTGGATTGAGCCGGCGCAAACTCAAACTGGCCAACCGAAAGGGAATTTGCGGCCCGCCGGGCGTGCCCCAACCGCCCGAAGACGGTTTCGACAGTCCTTCACTAAAGATGGCGCTCACCAAAGGCGCATAGGCTTCAATATCCGGGGTCATTACCACTATATCCCGAGGTTGCAGGTGACTGTGCCTTTCAAATAGATGATAAAGGATATCCCGCAGCACCTCAACTTGACGGGTAGGGCTGTGGCAACTGTGAAGTTGTATAGAGTCATCATTAAATGACAGAGGTTCAGGCTTTGGCCCCCGCATATTAAAGATATCGGATTGGATTCGGGCCAGAGCCGGTGGTGAAGAAGGATCAATAAAGTGATCAATCTCTGTGCATTCAATAAGGTAATTGGGGCCAGGGTCAATATCCAGTAGAACTGTTTGAAAATCCCGGGCCACCCGGCCCCAGGAGAGAAGCAAAGGGGGACTTTGGTCTTCTTGTTGCTTTTTCTCCTGGGAATCTCGGTTTTCCCGCAGAAAATCGGCAAATACCTCTCGGTCATTATGATGTTGCTTGGCTTTCTCGTAAACGTTTTTCAGATCGCCCCAATACTGGTCTGAAGGGCAAAGAATAAATAAATGCACCTCGATTAATTGACTGAGCCGGCACAGTAGTTCCATATAGACCCGGGGCAGGGATGAGATCCCAAAGAAACTCAGCCGGGAATAGCCAAGTTTTGCCGGGGCGTTGTCAATACAGGCGGGGTTTAACTGAAGCAACCTGGTGGCAATGTGAGCCTGGTTTGGACCTGAAAGTTTCTCTATAGCCTGCCATAGTATGGGCTGCCACTGGTGGGAATCGAGAGTATCATCAGTTATCGGATTGCCTATACTCCAATTAACCGCCCATTCTGGTCTGAAAGTGACATACTTGTCAAATATATTGGCTATCTGTTTTGCCAGGCTCAACTCTTTATGGGTGATGCATTGGCACAGGTCACTCTCCAGGTTTTGAGGTTTATTGGGACTTTTTTCTTTTTTCCTCTCCGAATCAAGGGAAAGATACTCAAATAGAGGCTTGAAACTTTCTTGCGAGATCAAAGCCGGCAGAGATTTTATCACCGCCCATATCAAAGAATCTGGTGACCAGGCATTGGCATATTCATGATGGAGATCAGTGGTCAGTTTGGCCAGTGCCTGGCTGAGTAATTCTGTGGGAAAGGGAAAGAGGACATTGGAACAGACCCCTATGTCTTCAGATAATCGGCGCTTGATCCACTGCTCCATACCACGGCTGGATACCACCACATACTCTGGCTGCAGAGGATCTTGCAGAGGATTTTTTTTGAGATATTCACTTAAAGAACAACTTAGATTTTCAATAAGGTTAGAGCGATGTAGAAACAAACCCGGCATTATGGACTCTCTCTCTCTCTCTCTCTGTTTGGCTTGATCTGCTATTCATTTTGCAAACCAATCAGCATACCAGGAATAAATGATTGATAGACTCTTAGCCTGGATCAAGCAAGGAAAGTACGTTTATTTTTTAAAATGGCCGCTTCTGCCGCCAGATTTTTCCTCCAAACGGATATCCTCGATGGTCATGGAACGATCCAGGGACTTGCACATATCATAGATGGTTAAGGCGGCCACTGATACCGCAATTAAGGCTTCCATCTCCACCCCGGTTTTTCCGTGACAGCGGGCAATGGCCTGAATGGTTACCCTGCTCTCTTTTACCACAAAATCCACTGATACTGTATCCAAACCTAAGGGGTGGCACAAAGGGATCAGGTCAGCGGTTTTTTTGGCCGCTAAAATCCCCGCTATCCGGGCGACCGCCAACACATCTCCTTTTGATACTGAACCGGAGGCGATGCGGGAAGCCACTTTTGGATCCATTCTTATCGCGCCAGACGCCAGGGCCATCCTCTCGGTAACTGATTTTGCGCCCACATCCACCATCTGGGCCTGCCCCTTTTCATCAAGATGGGTAAACTCTGCCATATTAACCCTCGATAATCTCAAAATATAGTTCCGAACCAGCCCGAATATTATGCTGCCCAGCTTCCAACCGGATATAGGCATTGGCTGAGGCGGGTATAAAAATATCGGAAGATCCCTTGCCTTTTAGGTGGGTAACATACCATTTTCCCTGACTAAATTCGGCTTTGGCCAACAGAAACATGGTGCGCCCCCCCTTAATCTCCAGGGGATTTATCAACACCCCCTTAT
>CAZTWC010000167.1:0-8013 GCA_964617105.1 uncultured Myxococcia bacterium | reverse complement strand
GGGCATCTGGAAATTAGTGTGATCATGGTCAACTTTGGGCTTTGCCGAAGGTGGAGGTGAGCCTGGAGACGGTGGTAAGGATGCGCGGCCCGGCTCATCGGCCGCTGAGTGGGATTGCGTTGCCGACTGGCCTGTTTCGCTGCTGCCTGAACCGGCAACCGCCCGGGCTGTCTGTTTTATCATAGCAGCCAACTGGCTACCATCAACCGGCCTTTGTTCCGGAGTGATGCTGAGCATCCGGGCCAGCAGATCATCGAGTGGTCCGGAGAAGTGGCGGCCAAAATCGGTTAATCTTGGTAAACCGCGCTGGTGGGCCATCATCATTGCTCCTACGATTGCCACTAATGATGATTCCTCCTCCGGCATCTCGATTGGCAACCGCCCGGTCAACATTCGAAACAAGATCACTCCCAGGGCGAAAACATCTGACCGAAAAGTGGCTTTTTTGCCAGCATAGACTTCCGGAGCAATATAAACTGGGGTGCCTACTGCCAGACCTGCGGCAGTCATGCTCTTTTCCATATCGCCTCTGGCCAGGCCAAAATCGAGCAGTTTTACCTGTTTTTTGTTGGTGATAAAGATGTTGGCTGGCTTAAGATCACGATGGATCAGCCCCTTTTGATGGGCATGACCCAGACCAGCGGCCGCCTGACCGATTATTGTCAGGCTAAAACCGATATCTTTTAAATTGGAATTGGCGGACAGCAACTCATCCAAACCCTGGCCATCTAAATACTCCATTGGTAGATAGAGTTGGTTGGCCTCGCGAAAAGGGGGCATGGTTTTGATAATATTGGGGTGATCCAATTTAGTGGTATTTTGTGCCTCCTGTAAAAACCGGGCCGCCACCTCCTGATCCTGGGCGAATTGCGGTTTGATCACCTTTAGGGCAAATACCCCCTCCATAAACTCATGTCTGACCTGGTAGACCACTCCCATACCGCCCCGGCCAATCTCTTTGACTATGGTCCACTCTCTGATTTGCTGCATATTGAACTCCACTACATATCGATACAGCCAGCCTTTGTGGCTGCTGATGAAGAATATATATTTATTTATGATTCAGGCAATCTTTTAGCAAAATTGAATCAATAATTTGCCATTCTGAAATAATACTCTTTTACCTTGTTGATATCAACTGTAAAATCTCTTTCATCTATTGAGGTCTGTCAACTGAAGCCACTTTAAGTAAAACCAACACCACTGTCCTTGTATACAACTATGTGTCGGCATTACCTGGAGTGTTTAACCTCTTGGCTTCTAACATTGAAACAGTAACAAAGAGAGCAGTTTTTTGGGAGTCAACAACCTGATTTCTCATCCGATAATTGACCACCAAACAGAGTTGACTAAAAACCGAATCAATCTATAATAGAGACAGACGAAAACTATAAGTGACATCAAAATTTCTTTTCTTTTTGGAGAAAATCATATTTGAAAATCCTATCGTAACAGGCGGCGCAGCCCTGGCGGTAATTATTCTGATTGTGGCTCTAATAAAAAAATCATTCAAACTGGTACTGATGGTAATTATCCTCTGCGCTGCTGCGTTTGGCTACTTTACTTTTTTGGCAAAAGAGCCTCCAGATTTGCTAAAAGATGCCTCCCAAAACATGAAAGATAAATTTGAACAGGGTAAAGAATTCATAGAAGAAACGGGTAAGGACGGATTAGATAAAATTAAAGAAGCGGGCAAGGATGGGTTGGATAAATTAAAAGATAAGGCTTCAGATAGCCTGGAAGTTGTAAAAGAGAAAGCACAGGATGGTTTTGAAGCAGCCAAAGAAAAAATAGAAGAGGGGACAGAAGATATCAAAGAGAAAGTAAAAGACAACCTTTAATTTTTGTAACCGATATGAGATAACCATGAGAAAAATCATATATTTTTGGCCAATATTTTACCTGTATATCTCAATTTGCTCCTGCGCCATAAACAACTATGACATCACTGTATCGGCTATGGCTGAAGGGCGGGCCAAAAAGGCAGGGAAAATTGCTGTTCCCCTTTTTTATTCCAAGGTATTGGTTCAGGAGAAAAAAACCAGCAACCCATCTCTTCTCTCGAGGTTGGTGGGTAAAAAAAGCAGCTCCCAATATGTGATTGTCCCAAAAAAGGTCAATGAAAACTGGCATCTCACCGATCGATTCATCACTGCTCTGATCAAAAAAGGTTATAAAATTGTTGAACGAGAGTATATCAATCAGATTTTAACAGAAAAAAAAGTCAATATATCAGACCTGTTCGATGCTGCCAAAGTAAAGGAGATTGGTCAATTGGTAGGGGCTGACATTATAGTGGTGGGAGAAAATTCGGTTGAGGATGTTTTCTATTACGATGTCACCAAAGATGTTTCCCGGAAAATCTACAGCCAATTTAAAAAGATAAACCTGAGTATTCGTGGGATCAGGGTCAAAGATGGTGTTGTTGTTTTTTCAGTGCTTGTACATTGTGAAAAAGAGTGCGGTGATATTAGCTATCTTCATAAAATGATCGATAGAGCAGTTGAGAAGCTATAAATTGGGCAAGGAAGCCGCCACAATTATTCCCGCACCATCCAGACATAATAGATGCCGGTTTTTGGATCTTTCCAGGTATCTTTGATTTTTCCTTTTACAGTAATTCCCTGCATAGTGATTTTGTGGTTGGCTATCACCTCGGCCCTGACCTTATCGTTGGTGGCATATCGGTTCAAGATTTTCTTTATATCTACATTGGCGCCAGAATACTGGGTAGCCAAAATTACCAAAGCCTCTGTCCGGGCCAATTCTTCCTGTTTTCCCGGCACCGGACTCCAGCCGCATTTGCCCACCGCCCCTTTTTGGGGATGATTTATCACCCATTGAGGGGCGGTAGTTCTAACTCCAGCGCAACTAATTAAGATAAAAACTAAAAGCAAACCAGGCAACAAATATTTGATAAATATAGTTTTTTTTGACATTGCTCTCTTCTGACCTGACGGTTCATTATTAATATCTCGGCATGACGCCACAATACCGGGACA
Source organism: uncultured Myxococcia bacterium (assembly GCA_964617105.1). Classification (GTDB taxonomy): domain Bacteria; phylum CAZTWC01; class CAZTWC01; order CAZTWC01; family CAZTWC01; genus CAZTWC01. The sequence continues at coordinate 5,011 of CAZTWC010000167.1, read as the reverse complement.
ACAATCAAAAGACCTGGCTTAATCAGTTATGACGCCATATACTCTCATCCACACCCAAATCGGAACTCGATGAATTGCGCCCCTGCATTTTGACAACACAATATTACTATTCCGCTTTTGTATTGGCGATACCAGCAGCCAACTCTTCCTGAGCTTTGCCGGCCTGAAATTTTTGCCATAAAGCCTTGTCGTTTTTCATGCTGCTGTTTACTGCCTGTTTTACATTGTCTTGCAAATTTGCCTTATCTACACCGACCAAAGTAAAAAGAACCCCGGTTTTGGGATTTTTGTGAGTGCGATATATCTTACTGCCCACCAGAGTTTCATGGGTGATAAGTTTTGATACTGCGGTATTAACTTTGTCAACGGTCTCGGCTTCACCTACTCCAGTGGTTTCGGCATAGCGTTTGATCATCTTACTTACTTTGACCTTCATTTGAGAGGCCAATCTTTCCCGGCCAGCAGCTGCAGCCATATCTTTTTGAAAATCATACCCAGCCTTGGTCTGTTCGGCCGAACCAACCGCAGAAACTTCAATGCCAGGGACCGGGGCATCACATACCCAAAGAGGAGCTGGCGTTACACCATCATCGGGAAATGTACATTCATCAACACCTGGCGAAGCCACCTGGGAACCGCCGCTCTTGCAGCCCATTATTGAAAAAACAGCCAAGAAACATACCGCCAGTGTAAATAGTGTGTATTTCTTCATAATTTCTACCTCCAAAAAAAAAATTACGCTAATAAACAAAAAAATGCTATCAAATTCATAACTTTTATTACTAATTTTGTCAAATTAAATATGTTGGTTGATCAGACTATAGACGAGTCAAAATACTGTTGTTGGTTTCCGGCTAGCATCACTCCTTGACAAAACTAACCCGTCGATTCTGCTGATAACACTCTTCGCTATTTTGGCGGCAAACAGGATCCGATTCACCCCGGCCAATCACCACAAAACGCTGCTTAGTCAAATCGCTGAACTTACTTACCAGATATTTTGATACTGCTTGGGCTCGCCTGATTGAAAGAATCTGGTTGTATTTACGGCTGCCGCGGCTGTCGGTGTGGCCAATAATTAGAACTCTTTTGGTTTTTTGTTTTTTTTGCACCGCTGTTATAGCCTGGTGAATCTGTTTTAACACCTTGCTATTTTCTTCACTTTGCGTAACTTGATCAGAGTTGAACTCAAACAAAATCGGTAAATCCACCAGACCAGACTTTAACTGCCGGGTTATATTAGAATGTTTGGCCGCAGCATCTTTTGGACCTGCCTTTTTCCGGTTTCGCTTAGGTAGATTTCGAGTTTTTTTGGCCGTAGCAATAATTTTTTCAACTCTCTTTATCTTTTCCGGTTTCCATAAAACAGCATAAATATGCTGTGGAAAGTCGTCTCGTATTTTGATAGGCACAATTTTTTTCATCCCCTGGTTAAAAATTTTTACCTGATAGAAGCCTTCATCGACTTTAAAACTGAATTTGCCATCCGCTCCGGTTTTTACAACTTTTGAACCACTTAGCCCGCCTTTTTCAATAAGTTGCACTTTGGCCCCAACAATTGGTTTTGAACCATAACCATTGACCACCTCGCCCTCGATAACCTTGCTGTGTTGATAAAACCGGTTGACTATTTCCACCTTGTTATCAGCTGGGATAAAATCAAACACTTGCCAAAGGCCGCCCGTTTTCACTGAACCAACGGTTCTCCAGGGCATCTTGCCAAACCGGTATTTTATCTTTTGCCCCGAACATCTCCCCAAACATTTCAAGGCAAAGATCTGCCCTTTTTGCTGATCACTGACAATAACAGCCAGAGAGCCAAAATTTGAGTTAGTTCCATCAGATCCCAGGTCAAAGCCGTCGGCTGCCATCTGATTTTGCAGCCACACCCCAACTTTATAGTCGCCATTATCAGGTAAAAAATAGCGATGCACCCGGCAACGGCTGCTCATGCCCTGTTTTTTACATAGTTTGCCCTTGAGTTTAGCGCTCTGACCCGAGATGGAGTATTTACCCGCCGCCACCGGTTTTGAGCCTTTGATGGAGATCACTGAATCATAGCCGGACATTTTGTTGCCAGAGGCTGAAAAAGAGCCGCCGCCTAACCCTTCATTCTCCACTGTCAGATAGGTGGAATAGGAATCGGTGAGGTTGAAAAATATCTCGATTTTGTAGGTGCTGGCGATGACGGTTTGGGGTAGAGATAATAAAATTGTCGCCAAAACCACAAGCCGAAACATTGCCTTTAGATTATCCAGGTATTTTTGTTTTAGTGTAAACCATTGACTTATTTGATGCATTTATTACTCCTGTGTAGTGGAAATAGTCAAAAGACTATGGTTCATATAGTCATTCTGCCCTGAAACGTACACAACTAACGTCGTATCAGCCACTATTTTTATCAGCAATGCTAAAAGAGAGAAATGGCTTTAAATCAATCTGCTTTGAAAAGAGAGAGGCTTTTAGCGACATGGGCTGTGTTTTATGTTTACGAAAGATTATCCCGCCGCCCAAATGGTTTTCTGGAAAATTTATCTCTAAATCAGAGAGAAGATAGATGCCTGCCTTTTTATCGACAAACTTTCCTGATAGATCAATATTGCCCAAATCCAGACTGGCACTGCCAAATATTTTGGCCCATTTTTCAACCTGGAAGTGAACAACTTCAAAAGATAAATCTACCCTGCTAAAGGTGTTAAAATTACCTATCTTACCATTAACGGATCCCCGGGCGCCTAAAGCCTGAATATCTATTTTTCCAGCCAGACGGCCGCTACTAAAATCGAGTTTTTCATCACTGGTTATTTCTATCTTGTCAATTGGCAAAGTAAAACTGTTTGGCTGTTGATGGTCTTTGTATGTAACCACCGGTTTAATAACCTCCAGGTGATGTAAAAAAAGAGCAAAATTACTATCTTCAGAGGATTTCTTGGCGTCTTTAGAGTTTTCAACAGCGGATTTTGGCTTTTCAGACAATTTTTCCCGGGTAAAATCAAAGTTGGATGCACCAGATTTATTAAACTCAACAATTATGTCCGGTTGCTCAATGAAAACCCGGGTAATTTGTAAAATGCCCCTGATTAAAGGCAACAAATTGACCTTAACGCCGATTTTTTCAACCGTAAGCAAATTTGGCCTGGAGCCCCAGGGGGCATTTTGCAAACCAACATTACTAATAACAATCTCCGGTGACAACGAAATCGCCAGCGCAATATCGCCCTCAATAAAGAGGTCACGGCCCGTCTGCTCTTTGACGATTTGGATAATTTTGGGCTTTAGATGGTTGTAACTGAGATTTAGCCCCAAAAAGAGAGCCAATATGCCGGACAGCAAAAATATGGTCAAAATGGCGGTAATAACCTTTTTTTTATTCATTGTCATAGCCTTAAATCATCTTAAAAAAACTCACAACGGCAACGAACCAGATAACTGCTGTCGCAAAATATCGGCCATATTGCCCTGCTCCACTTTTTCCATCATTTTTTGGAGGGCCTGGCCTTTGTCTTTGGTGTGAGCGCCTTTGAACTCCGGCCGGCTTAGATCTACCTTGCCCCAGGTTTTGTTGGTCACGCAGTCTTTGATAGCCCCTTTGATGTCCAATTTGCATACCGGCCCCAAAAATCCCCGCTCACATCTGGCCTGGGCATTGATAGCCAGGCCCTGGTCGCGGAAGCAGCGGCCTCCCAGCGAGGCGCGGATTCCCAGATCTGAAAGTCCTGATTTGACCTTTGCCAAAAAAGCATCAGCCTGAGCCCGGGCCAGGTTGGTTCGCAAAGTGACGGTCAGGTTGATGCTAGAGACTATTTTGGCCTTTTGGGCCAACAGTTGCTTAAACAGTTTTTCATCTTGCCCATATTGGCGGAAATTGCCGCCTATCGCCCTGATTTCAAAATTCTTGGCAGTAATCAGCGCCATCTGGTCAGCAGCGCTGTTAAAGTTGGGGCCAAAGGTAAATGGAGAAACAGTGTAAAGCGCTGCTTTGGCTTTTTCCCGAAACTCCCGGGCCAACCGCTGATATTCCTGGGCCAGCACCTTTTTAATCACCGCCCGTTTTAAAGTTGCAAATGCATAAAATCCCTTGGCAGATTTATGGCCGGACTGATAGTCAATTTTGATCATCTCAGCATGCGAAAAAGAAGTTTTAGCCCTGAGCACCCGCAGATACTCACCTTTAAACTCACTCTTGCCCCCGCTTTGCACATCCCGCTCTTTGGCCTCCACCAAAGACTCAATCTGCGACTTCACCTGCTCAGACACCCTCACTTTGGCCCGCTTTTCCGCCTCATCCATCGATTTGACCGAAAACCCGCTGGCAGCAATATATAGCGACTCCGGAAACTTGGGATGCTGGTAGGGATTGTCAAAATAGAGCGGCAACTGCTTTGTGGCTGGAGCGCAGGAGATCACTGAGATGGCGATGGCAAACAATAAAAACAGAAAGATTAACAGTTGGGGATATGGTAACACCGCCTGATAAACTGAGATTTGGTTGGTTTTCATTGGTTTGTGTCCTGTGGTTGTATGGTGGTTGGTGTTTTAAAAACCGGCAGCCACATTCGATTGTTGATAATCTACCAGCCGCTGCCGATTAAGTAATATTCGGCCTGGCTTATCTAAAAACCAGCCCAGGAAAAGGGGCAGGACTACAGAAAGCACACTCCAGCCGCAATCCGCGGACAGATTCTGGCTAACCACTTTTGTCATAATAAACACCCACCACTACCTGCTTTAAGGCAGGTGTATATTGTCAAAGGCATAGTAAATATTGCAGTCCCGGGCGCAACGAAAGCCGTTATTGTTGTTCCTGTTGTCCGGCCTGTTCCTGTTGCGATTAGACGCGCGCAGGTTCCTGGCATTGTTGTTCCAACTACCGCCACGAAGAACGCGGTTACTGTTGCCCAGACTAAACTTGTAGTTTTTGGGAAACTTGCCCACCCGCGGCAAAACATCTTTGGTCAAATCGTAAATTGCCTTGTATATTGGCAAATTTTCATAATAGGCCATTGATTTA
>CAZTWC010000166.1:0-8018 GCA_964617105.1 uncultured Myxococcia bacterium | reverse complement strand
ACAGAACTTTCTGGGTCGCTCTAAAGCAAATCTGGAAAAACTGGACTAATTCACTCATTATCGTCAAGATGGAAACTGTCATCCATTGGCAAAAGCAGAGATTTAAAAACTTTTCGAATAAAAAATGCCAGGAGGGCAAGAAAACTGGCAGACCCAAAACCGATTCTGAAATTAGAAAATTAATAAAACAAATGGCCAAAGAAAATCCATCCTGGGGTGCTCCCAGAATCCATGGTGAATTAAAAAAACTCGGCTTTGATGTTTGCCAAAACACAATCTCGAATTATCTGCCCAAAAAACCACCCGACCCCAGAAAAATGCAAAACTGGAAAACATTCCTGAAAAATCACCGGGATGTGACCTGTGCCATGGACTTCTTCGTAGTGCCAACTGTCAACTTCACCCTGCTTTATGTTTTCTTCATAATTGATCACGCCACCAGGAAGATAGTTCACTGGAACATAACTGAGCATCCCAACTCATTCTGGGTTCGGCTGCAATTGAGAGAAACCTTTCCCTGGAACACCGCTCCAAAATATCTAATCTTTGACAGGGATCGCATATTTGATAAAAAAGTTAAGGCCACTATCAAGGCGCTTGGGATAAAAAGCAAAATTATTGGCTACAAAATGCCATGGCAAAATGGAATTGCGGAAAGGTGGGTTAGAAGTGCCAGAGAGGATATGATACATCATGTGATTATATTTAATGAGCGTCATCTCCGCAGGCTGATAACAGAATACGTTGACTATTATCACAATGATCGGACTCATATTGCTCTGGGTAAGGATACTCCGGGTGGTAGACCCATTGAGCAGAAGCTGTCTGCAAATGCTAAGGTCGTTGCCCTACCGAGACTCGGCGGTCTCCACCATCGTTACGCCTGGCAAGAGAAAAAGAAACTGGCTGCCTGATATTCGATTGTCAAAGAACTGAGTTAATGGTTGTTAAAACGATTTTCTCGTGAGTGGATTGGTCTGTCTTAAAGCCAGATTTATTTTATCTGAACGGCTAAAGAAGCCGTAAACCCAACCATCTCTTTATATTCTACAATATATTCTCTCAATCTGGAAGGAAAAAATGTCGCTGGATGTCGGGAAATATGCTACACTGATGGGACAGATGGAGTTTTTGGGAGGTACAGGTAACAACTAAAAATAAACGTGTCAGATAGGTAATGCAATTTACTGAAAAAAGAATTGGCTACTAATTACAAAATAGGCTATTATTAGGCTACTAACTAGAGAGGTAGTTGCAATTGTTGTCTTTATCCCCAAATAAATTACTTGGAAAATCAATCCCGGTGGGTACGGGCTGGCTGCTTGGATCGTGTATGGAAGCCCGCGGAAAGCAGGAACTCTGGATTAGGCAAAAACCCGAAGTTCTTGAGGTCCTTCGAGAGCAAGCCATAATCCAAAGTGTGGAATCATCAAATAGACTTGAAGGAGTAACCATACCAGCCCAAAGACTTCGACCGGTTGTTATAGAAAAAACTAAACCCAAAGACCGCTCAGAAGAGGAATTGGCCGGTTACAGACAGGCGTTGGATTGGATTTTTTCGCGTCAACGTAAGGTCTCAATCATACCAAAAGTTATTCAACAACTTCATAGTTTTTGTCAGGGCGGTTTTTCCGGCGATGCTGGAGAGTGGAAAAAACGTGACAATGAGATTATTGAAATCCTGCCAAATGGCGAGAGGAAAGTTCGATTTGTGCCCACATCGGCGAGTGATACTCCCCAGGCGGTGGATAGTCTTTGCCAGGAGTATCGAAAAATTTGTGAAGATGATTGCGCCCCTTCACTTTTAATTGTGGCCACTTTCGTGTTTGATCTTTTATGCATTCACCCTTTTCGAGATGGAAACGGCCGCGTTTCCCGACTATGCACAACGCTTTTATTACAGGCCCATGGTTTTGATGTTGCCAGGTATATCAGCCTGGAACGCATTATAGAGCAGAGCAAGGAAGATTACTACAGAGTCTTGGCTGAATGCTCTCATGGGTGGCATGAAGGTGAGAACGAAATAATTCCATGGTGGAATTACTTTCTGAGTGTATTACGCCGTGCTTTTAAGGAGTTAGAGGAGAAAGTAGAATCGACAGTGACCCGTTCAGTTAAAAGCGACATTGTCAGACAAACAATTCTCGCCCAAGTAGAGCAATTTACCTTAGGAAATCTTACTGCCCAATTACCGTCAGCCAGTCCACAACTTATCAAAAAAGTTCTGGCAGAGTTGAAAAAACAAGGCAAAGTTCACCTTATCGGTAAGGGACGTGGTGCTCGATGGGAAGTTATTCCATAATACTCATTGAACTATTGAAACTGTAATTCAATTGGCTACTAATTACAAAATAGGCTATTAATGGGCCACCATATATGGCAACGAAGTTATTGCTCAAACATGGTATCTATGATTTCTATTAGTTTACATAGCGATTTGATTGCCCAGATAACTCATCAAACAACACCTGCACCTACTGTGCTGGGGCGGTAAATCCAATCCATCCACATCATACACCTGCCCATGCCTGGAGGCACATTCCTGGCATGTTCTTCTATCCAGGGCTGCCCACCACTGGACTTTTTTGATACCGATTTCTTTGTAAAATGCTACACGGCCCCCGTTATGAGCCCGGTTTACCTCGGTGCGGTAGATCAATCTCAATCTTTGCTGGGTGCTTTTAAAAACCGTTTTTCCCGTTTTTTTGAATTCCTCCGGTTTGTCAATAACCTTACCGATCTCTCTGACCATACCCGGTGTGCTTTTACCAGATAGAATTCCGGCGGTAATCCTGGTTTTTATCTCGTATTGAAGTTGCTCGGCAACACCACCAGCCAATTGCATCCGGTATCTTATAAAAAAATCGAGTGCCTCTCTGTCAATAGTGGTAAAGATAGCATCAACAAGAGCATTGACCTCACCAGCCTTCAGCGAAGTATAATCAGGAATCTTCAGGTATTTCATCTCCCTGACACCATCTTTTATACCAAGGCTGAACGCCTGCTCTGCCTGATTTGGTGCTATCACCGACAGACCTTCTTCCAATTCAGCGGCAATCCTGTTGATATTGTTTCTCAATGCCTGCAAATGTGAAAGCCGGTAGGCTTGGCCTTGCGATCTTTTGGCAATTTTCTGGTGGATTACGATATTATGGATAAAAATCCTGCCCGGGGATTGAGTATCCAGCGGACTGAGCGCAAAGAGCCGGTTTACCTTACTGTCGATGAACGAAAACTGCTGGTGAAAACTATCAGCAGGCAAAAAGGCGATGCCGCCCAAAGAGACCTGGTCATGGTAGAGATTTTTCTCGGAACCGGAATAAGATTGTCCGAACTGGTCAACCTCGACATTAACCATGTAAGGCTGGATGAGAAAAAAATCGATATCATGGTCAAAGGCGGAAGGAGCGAAACCAGGTTCATCAATACCAGATTGCGCCGGCTTTTGAGAAAATGGCTGAAAAAACGCAAGAACATCATCACAGATAGTCCGGCGCTTTTTATCTCCAACAGAGGCAATAGGATCTCCAGCCGTCAGGTGGAGAGACGATTTGGGCAGTGGATATCCCAGGCTGGGATCAAAAAGCATGTGACCGTGCATTCCCTGCGCCATACCTTTGCCACCCATCTTTACAGCCGCAGCCAGAAAAATCTCTTGCTGGTTTCCAAAGCACTCGGCCATCGCCATATCAGCACCACCCAAATATACACTCATCTTCTTGATAATGAACTTGAAGATGTTCTCGAAGAAAATATTTAGTCCACTCATCCTTGATTTTTCTGGGGAAATTTTCTTTGTATAGCACTCAACCATAAGCACCTTCAAAATCCCGTTTTTTGGGCTGTTTTTTCTGGCATGGTTATTGCTATACCTGATCTTGGCCAATTGAGAAAAAATATCAACCAGAGTTTCAGCCGGGTTTCAGCCAGATTCAGCAGAGTTTTAGCCAGAGTTTTTGAACAAACGGTTTTTGGGGTGAATAGTGTAAATATTGTGAGGAAAATTATACAAAAGAAATTTCCGGTTGTATTTTTGGGATTGTAAAATTTTTGAGTGGAATTGTTTGTTTTAAAAATTGATGTGATTTCAGTGGGTTGGAAAAAGGTCAGAGAATATGTGTTCTGTGCCATCTTGCCAAATCCTATATCTCGTTATTCCCGTTACTTACCAATCCAATCACACCGTCTTCTGCGACCTTTTTTTCCGATTTTCGCCCATCTCCATCCTTATTTGCCCCAACACCACTATCTTTATCCTCTCCTCTTTTTGATACCTCAGCCAAAAGATCAGCCGCCCAATCAGCGGGTGCACAAAATTTTACCTCAGTTCCCTCCCTCTTTTCCCTGGTCAACTTCAAACTGCTGAGGTTCTGCCGAAGCATGGTGTCATAGTGTTTCTGCATCTCAAAAATATCATCACCCACCCCCTGGATAAGTTTCACAAAACAAAAAGCCGCCACCTGCGCCTGAATCCAGTCCGATGAATCGTTGAGAGTAAAATTGGCCTCTATCTTTTCCAAAACCGAAACCAGTAAACTCTGCTCCCCTGGATTTTTCAAGGCCAACGCCATGGGGCATTCGTCCCACTTATTGACCTGAAGATGCTGCCGGGGCTTTTGGTGTCTGTTGCAAAAATCGCTGTCACCCATTGCCGGATTTTTACATTGCCCCCCTTTATTGTTTTTCGCCTGGCATCGTTTGGCATGTTCGTTGAACACTGATATCTCCTCGACAAATGACTTCTTGCCTTACTCCCATCTTGGATTGCTCGCCTTTTGACTATATCATCTCATACTCCAAAAATAGGTTCAAATATTCGGGGGGAAACAACTTTTGTATAGGCGAACCTGGTGAATTCATTAGGAAAAACCAGCACTGATTGCTGCGCTTTTTCCGGCGATCAATGGATATTTGCCGCAGTGCTATTTTGGTAAAATGTTTGAAAAAGTTGACAATGCATATAATATATGCATAATAAAAGACATGGAGATAGAATTTGATCAACTAAAAGCAGAGTCTAACTTTGACAAACATGGAATTTCCTTTGAAGAAGCGGCCACAGCACTTTTTGATCCTCAAGCTCTGGTTCGTGAAGACCCCGATGCTGAGGGTGAAAACCGTTGGGTGCTGATAGGATTGAGTGACCAGGTAAGATTGGTTACGGTTGTCTATACGTTGCGGTCTAATGAAAATATCCGAATCATTTCCGCCCGCAAAGCGACAAAGAGGGAGGCAAAGAGTTATGCGTAAAAATTACGATTTTTCAAAGGCTAAAAGAGCCCAAGATGTCCCTCACCTGGCAAAATTACAGGCTGGGACCAAGGGGAAGACCCGCATTACCATTATGCTGGATAATGAAATCCTGCAGAGTTTTAAAGAAAAGGCAAAGATTGAAGGGCTGGGATATCAAACCCTCATCAACCAGGCTCTCAGGGAAACCATAGGTTGCAAACCAATTGATGAGGCAACTTTGAGAAAAGTGATTCGTGAGGAGATGAGAGCAGCAAAATAAGAAGGATGTCTAAATAACAGCCTCCAGACCTTTTCTTTCGATAAGATTTAAGAGTTTTTTTGAAGCACCTGTTGGCTTTTTGTGACCGTGTTCCCACTTTTGAATTGTAGAAGTGCTAAGGTTGAAAATAGTGGCCAAGGCAGCCTGGCTCAGTTTAAATTTTTTTCTTATGGATATAATTTTATCAGGACTGTAATCGGGAATTTCGGAAAGACAGAGGGCTTCAATATTTTTCATGGTAATATCATCAACCAGACCGCTTTTATTTAAATCACTAACCGTATTTTTAATTGAGTTTGCAATAGATTTTCTCATGGTTTCACCTCTATAAAAGTTCCGTCCTCTATGGCTTTTTTTATCTGGCTTGCTTCTAGTCCCAATAGAATTTTTGCTAATTCCTTAAATGCCAAAAACTCCTTTTTAGACAGATTCGACTTTTCATTTTTAGCAAAGCCGTGAACAAAAATGGCTCTATCTTCTTTGTTATAGCAAATAATGGTTCTTCCACTTCCGGATTTCCCTTGCCCTGCAAAGGCTATCCTTTTTTTGTAAAGATGACCTCCCAAACTTGCTTCATAGATTCCAGATTGTAGTTCCTGCAAAGCCTCATATAGAGCCTTTGTCGGTATCTGATGCTTTGATACCCATTTAGAAAAATGTTTTGTCATTAAGTTGTCCACAGTTATAACTATATCACTTAGTCCCACATTGGTCAAAATATTTTTATCACCATACCACATATCTTTCACGGTAATAATTATACATCTGCCGTATCCGCCGGGGAGACTTTAACAACTCCTGAGCAATCTCCTTAAATTCCATCCCTTCCTCTTCATACAGGCGATAAACCTCTTTACAGGCAGCCTCCCGCTTCTCCACTACATTGGCTGGAACATATAAGTAGGTGCCATTTATACCGGCATCCTGTAGTTCCTGTATCAAATCAGGGGAGAGCACATTCTCGGCATGGAGATATTTTTTTTGCCGCTGTTCTCCTATTCATCCCTGACTTCATGGCTGCATAGGTTATTGTCTTGTTTTTGTTCTTTTCTTCCATCAGTTTCCTCACTTGTGAATCAGTTATTATGCTCAATTTTGTATCCTCCTATTTTGAGGATACTTTTATTTGAACTAGACCAATTTGTCTATTACTGATGGATAATTTAATTATTTACATTTGTGCATTCTTAATTGTCGCACAGAGTGGTGCAAAATTCACTTAGGGCATATAAACGGAAAAAAGAGGAGAGAATCAATCCATCTCCTCAAAATAATCCCAAAGGTAGCAATAACTCCACCAGCCCGAAATGTCTGAATGACGGAATAGGCTGTCAAAAGCCAACAATCGTGTATATACTTTCAGAAAACGAGTTAAAGAAATCTATTTGTAGAGCAAATGGTGCCAATATTACTAACCCGATACCATTTGACCTCAACAAATTCGATGGAAATGGACCTGGTGGTGGAATTCCGGGAAAAGATCGTATAATAAAAAAGGGTTGGATGGATTTCTGTTATGAGAATAATAACTCAAGTAATAGCACAAGCAATGGGGCAGAACAAAATTGTATTAATGATGCAACAATGAGCAGTGCCAAAGATGCATTGCACAGTTTAAATAATCTATTAGCAAGTTGCCAGTAATTTAACAACATCCAATACTTTTTGCGATAAAATGGAAAATCAACAAATTGCCAATAAATTTGAAGACATAAAACTATTAAGTTTGCTGAAGTATTTCTTAATAGGCATTCCACTTCTTATTTTACCAGTATGGTTATTTACTATTTCTCTTTCCAGGTTACTTGGCAACTATTTTTTCAATGATATTAAGGTTGGATTTAATCTTTTATTTCCACTGCTCATTATCCCCATTGATATAATTACAGTTATCTGGATATTCAACCAATTTGAAAAAAATAAAATTAGGTTTTCGTCTCTTATAAAATATAAAATTTCTTATCATTGGTACTTAGTAGGTTTTATTTTTTTTATTAATTACCTGCCATTTTATTATATCGCCGATCTCTTTGAAAAAAAAATTATACCACATTTATCTTATTATTTGGGGTTCTCGCTAGATTTTGAAAAAGTAAATTCTATCATATCAACAGTGGAACACAATTGGCTTTTATGCCTTTGGAGCATCATTCTTGGAGTTATAATTGGGCCGATTCTTGAAGAAATATTTTGGCGAGGAATTATTTTACACAAATACGGAATAAAATACGGAATAAAAAAAACAATAATTATTTCTTCATTAGTATTTTCGGTCACACATTTTCAAGAGCATTTTTTTTTAACCCTATTTGCTTTTTCTATTGCGTTATCAATTTTGTACTTAATAACCAAATCTTTACTGATACCTATTTTTTGTCATGCCCTTTTAAATGCCAAGGCTGTCTTTTTTAAATTCTTTGGCATTGGCATTGATGATTTCAAGTATTTCGAATCATTGTATGATAACTACGGTAACCCCTATCTATTGACATTAATTTTTCTTTTT
>CAZTWC010000165.1:0-8068 GCA_964617105.1 uncultured Myxococcia bacterium | reverse complement strand
CCCTCATCCGCCTTGGCCGGATCGGTGGCGCCCATTAGTTTTCTGTTCCGAGTAATTGCATTCTCCCCCTCCAACACCATTATTACCACAGGTCCGGAAGTCATAAATTCCACCAGGCTGCCGAAAAAAGGCTTCTCTTTATGTACCGCATAAAATCCTTCTGCCTGGGGCCGATTAAGGCGGCACATTTTAAGGGCGACAACTTTGAGATTATTGCCCTCAAACCTGGATATTACTTCACCGATTAGGTTTTTAGCAACCCCATCAGGTTTAACTATTGATAAAGTACGTTCCATATTATCACCTAACTTTTGTAGCCGTCACCAAGGCGAAAGCCTTCGTGAAGTGCTTTTTTATTCAATTCTTCGGTTCCTTTTGGGACCCGGGAGAGCACAGCTTTTTCAATGGATTCCCGGCTGACTACATCTTTGATGGCTACGATAATACCAAGGGCAATAATATTAGCCACCATTGCCCGACCGGTAGTTTCTTTGGCAGTCTTGATAATGGGAAAAGAGGTGCATTTAAACTCTCCTTTTGGGGCGGTTTTCACCATGTCATCATCAAGGATTACCAAACCGGTTGGTTTCACATCATGGTAGTACTTATTTGCGGCTTCCTGGGTAAGGGACAGCAGAATATCTATGCTGGTAGCCTTGGGATAATCGATATCATCCTCAGATATGATTACCTCTGATTTACTGGCACCGCCCCGGGCTTCGGGACCGTAGGATTGGCTCTGGACAGCATTTTTGTCTTCGTAGATGGTGGCGGCCTCCGCTAGGATCACCCCAGCCAGGATTAGCCCCTGTCCACCAGAACCGCTTAATCTGATCTCATGCCTATCGCTCATTCTCAATTACTCCTATCTTAATTTGTTGAACCGCAGAGAGTTGGTTATCTTTTGGCTTATTTAGTCAATCTAGCCGCCAAATCACGGTAAGCCTGGGTATATTCTTGCCGTTCCTGGTGGTGCAGCACACCAATGGTAAATCTCCCTTCCAACTCTTCGGCAGACATTTTCTGGGCGGCTTTTACATTAACAGCGGCTTTCCGGATCAATTCGATCATCTGGTTGTTATCTTTGTAAATTTTTTTGTTTCTACGGCCATAGTTGGTGTAGCAGTTCTCCACGATTTCTATTACAGAAAATCCCTTGTTTTGAAATCCCTGGTAAATAAATTTATCCATTTGGGAAACATGGTATACCGTGGTTCTGGCCACGTATGATGCACCTGCACCCCTGGCCAAATTGGTGATATCAAAGGGAAGATCGATATTACCGTGGGGAGTAGTGCTGGCAAAGGTATTGGTAGGTGTGGTCGGGGAATACTGTCCGCCGGTCATACCGTAGTTGAAATTATTGAATACCACCATGGTAATGTTAATATTGCGGCGGCATGAGTGAATGAAGTGGTTGCCGCCGATAGCGGTGGAATCGCCGTCGCCACTGACCACAATTACGTTAAGGTCCATGTTGGCCATCTTAACGCCAGTGGCAAAGGGGAGGGCGCGACCGTGGGTGGTGTGCAAAGTGCAGCAATCTATATACCCGGGTAAACGGGATGCGCAACCGATACCAGAAACAATAACCGTGTTTTTAAGATCCATCTGGGCTTTGTCCATAGCCCGGATTAAACCTTTCATTATTATTCCGTGGCCGCAGCCGGCGCACCAGATATGGGGCATTTTATTAGTTCTAATATACTTTTCGTAATCAAAAGCCATTAAAGCACCTCCTTGATCTTCTCAAGCATCATGTTGGGATGGATCGGTTCTCCGGAGACTGAGTGTAGTCCGTGAAGATCGCATTTTCCGGCGATAACTCTCTCAACTTCCAGGATCATCTGTCCCAGGTTCATCTCAGGCACCATTATGAATTTTACCTGTCCGGCCAATTCTTTGATCTGTTTTTCCGGGAAAGGCCAGAGCGTAATCGGCCTAAACAGCCCAATCTTCAACCCCTGTTCGCGCAATTGGTTGATCACCATCCTGGCACAGCGGGCAGTGGAGCCAATGGCCACAATAGCCATATCTGCGTCATCCAGTTTGTAGGATTCCCACTTTTCAATATCTTTGAGGTTACCATCGACTTTTCTCATCAGTCGTATTTCATCATCAGATACCAATTTTGGTTCGTTGGTTGGGAAGCCGGTATAATCATGATTAAGGCCGGTAATATGGAAACGATATCCACTTCCAAAACTGGCCAGCGGTGGTATATCACCAAACTGAGTGTCGTAGGGGTTGTAATCTTCAGGAGGAACAGTTGGTTTCTTCCGTTCCACAATTTCCAATTCCCCTTCCTCCGGGAAAACCAGCCGCTCGCGCATGTGGCCAATGATCTCATCGCTGAGGATGATAATGGGCATCCGGAACTGTTCCGCCAGGTTGAAGGCTCTCACTGTTTCGAAAAACATCTCCTTAATAGAGGCTGGCGCCAGAGCGATACAGGGATGGTCGCCGTGGGTTCCCCAACGGGCCGCCATGATATCGGACTGGGATGGTGCAGTGGGAAGCCCGGTGCTGGGGCCGCCGCGCATGATGTTCACCACTACGCAGGGGATCTCGCACAGATAGCCGTAACCAAGGTTTTCCTGCTTGAGGGAAAAACCAGGTCCACTGGTGGCAGTCAAGGCTTTTGCGCCCGTCAAAGATCCGCCTAATATTGCCGCCATGGCTGCAATTTCATCTTCCATCTGAATAAAAGTCCCGCCATTAAGAGGCATTTGTTGGGCTAAAAATTCGGCAATCTCTGAAGAGGGGGTGATTGGATAGCCGGCAAAAAATCGGCAGCCGGCGTATAGGGCCCCCTGAGCCAGGGCATGATTACCTTGTATGAATTCCGTTTTTTTTGAGTTCAAAGTAATCTCCTTTCTTAAAGGTAATTTCCCGGAGCCAGATTTGGTCTGACAAATTGAAAATTTATCAATCCGGGAAAATTGTTGTTGTTTCTGTTTCTTACCGTTAACCAGTTTTCTTCTTTGCTTTTTTCCGGCGTTCCTTAACCTCCACCGAAATGGCGAAATCTGGACACCTCAACTCACACATTTGGCACTGGTTGCATTTTTGGATGTCGGTAATAATAGCTGTATCCAGAGTCATCTCCAAGATTTTGTCAGGGCAGTAGAAACTGCAAATCTCACAAACCTTGCACCGTTTTTGACTTATGCTTATAGTAGTATAGTCATCCTGGTAAACTTTGACTATATCTGGAATCGGCTTGAAAATTTTTTCGATATTTCGTTTGGTTTCCATTTTGTCTCCTCTAACCTATTTTAAATGAGAAGCCATGGCTTCGCCGATATCTGCAGGAGAGTCCACCACCGTAACTCCGGCGTTTCTCAGGGCTTTGACTTTTTCGGCCGCAGTCCCTTTTCCTCCAGCGATAATAGCGCCGGCATGTCCCATCCTTTTACCTTTGGGAGCGGTTTGGCCAGCAATAAAAGAAACCACCGGCTTGGTAACATTGGTTTTAATAAATTCAGCAGCGTTCTCTTCGTCCGAACCGCCGATTTCACCTATCATCACAATAGCTTCGGTTTCTTTATCATCCTGGAACATCTTCAGGCACTCGATAAAACCCAGGCCATGCACCGGGTCTCCACCCATACCAATACAGGTGGACTGACCCAAGTTACGTTTTGAGAGTTGTCCCACTGCTTCGTAAGTCAAAGTGCCACTACGGGAAATGACCCCTACTGGGCCCTTTTGGTGTATGTGACCAGGCATTATTCCCAGTTTGCATTCATTGGGAGTGATAACTCCGGGGCAATTGGGACCAATCAAATTTACGCCAGATACATTCAATACTGGTTTTATCTTGACCATATCCAAGATTGGGAGCCCTTCGGTGATACAGATCACCAGTTTTATCCCGGCATCCACTGCTTCCATAATGGCATCAGCTGCAAAGGGTGGCGGCACGAAAATAACCGATGCATTGGCGCCGGTCTCCTGGACGGACTGGTAAACAGAGTTAAAAATAGGCACTTTATCTTCAAATTTTTGTCCCCCTTTGCCGGGAGTAACGCCTGCCACTATTTGAGTGCCGTATTCGAGCATGGCGCTGGAGTGAAAACTGCCGGCACCGCCAGTAATCCCCTGGATCACCGCTTTTGTTTCTTTATTTACTAAAATACTCAACTTAAACCTCCTCGGATCTAATTTTTTCTGGTTAATTTACGATTTGGGTAACTTTTTTGGCAGCATCTTTCATACCATCTGCCGGGGTGATAGCCAGTCCTGAATCTTTCAATATCTGACGACCCCGCTCAAAGTTGGTTCCCTCCAGCCTTACCACGAGCGGCACGTTCAACTTCACCTCTTTGGCAGCAGTGACAATACCTTCAGCAATAACATCGCATTTGAGGATACCGCCAAAAATGTTGACCAGCACCCCTTTGACATTGGGATCTGCGAGAAGGATTTTAAAGGCTGCTGTAACCTGTTCGGTGTTGGCTCCACCACCTACATCCAGGAAATTAGCCGGCTCGGCGCCGGAGAGTTTGATAATATCCATGGTAGCCATGGCTAGCCCGGCGCCGTTGACCATGCAGCCGATATTGCCGTCCAGGCTGATATAACTGAGGTTGAATTTGGATGCCTCGATCTCTTTGGGATCCTCTTCGTCCAAATCTCTCAATTCAGAGATATTTGAATGTCTGAACAGAGCGTTGTCATCGAAGTTCATTTTGGCGTCCAAAGCCATGATATCCCCACCTTTAGTAAGGATTAGGGGGTTGATTTCCAGCAGGGTGGCATCGTTTTCTACATAGACTTTATAAAGGGCATGCATAAACTTTACCGCCTGTTTTATTGCTTTGCCTTCCAACCCAAGGGCGTAAGCCAGTTTGCGTCCCTGAAAGGGTAAAAAACCGGTGGTGGGATCGACCGACTGCCGGACAATCTTTTCCGGTGATTTGGCTGCCACCACTTCGATCTCCATACCACCTTCGGAACTGGCGATAAAGTTTACTTTGGAGGTCTCCCGATCCAGAACTATACCCAGATAGAACTCTTTGGCAATATCCAACCCCTGTTCGACCAGGATCTTCTTTACCTCTTGTCCCTCAGGACCGGTTTGGTGAGTTTTCAGATTCATGCCCAAAATATCTTGGGCCAGTTTTTTGGCATCTGCTGGATTCTTGGCAATTTTGACACCACCACCTTTACCCCTGCCACCGGCGTGAATCTGGGCTTTGACTACCACTGTGCCGCCACCCAGTTCTTTGGCAATATTTTCAGCCTCCTGGGGGGTGTAGGCCACTTTCCCCTCAGGCACTGTCACTCCGTATTGTCTGAAAATTTCTTTGGCCTGATACTCGTGAATTTTCATCTTTACTCCTTAATATTGATACTCATTAGTGCCTATTCAATTATTGGCGCTGATATAAAGAAAAGGGGTGTCCCTTAAAGGAACACCCCTTATGAATAATTTATCCGTTTTCTGTTTTTTTCATAATCTCGCTCAATGTTGTTGTTCGCGAGAATGCTATTGTCGGGCAATGATATGCCAGACTAAAAATGGCTACAGAGTAACCTGCTCAGTAACTTTGATGACATGATCAATCGATTTATCCATCATCGCTTTTTCATCAGCGTTGAGTTCCAGTTCGATGATCTTTTCTATGCCACCAGCGCCCATGATAACCGGCACGCCGACAAACTGGCCTTTGACACCGTATTCCCCTTCGCAGAGGGCGGCGCAGGCCAAAAGCCTTTTGTGATCTTTGAGATAGGCATTTGCCATCTGCACTGCTGATTCAGCGGGGGAGAAGAAAGCGCTTCCGGTTTTAAGCAGTTTGACAATTTCGGTGCCTGCTTCCTGGGTCCGTTTTACGATAGCGGAGATTTGCTCCTGGGAGAGGAACAGTTCAATGGGCAGGCCGTTGATGTTGGCATAACGAACCAGCGGTACCATGGTGGGCCCGTGGCCGCCAAGCACCAGCGCGGAAACATCTTTTACGCTAAAGCCGGTTTCCATGGCCACAAAGGAGCGGAACCGGGTTGAATCGAGAACACCGGCCATACCGCAGATCATGTTTTTGGGCCAGTTGGTGAGTTTGTGAAAAGAGTAAACCATCACGTCCAACGGGTTGGAGAGGATGATAACAAAGGCATTGGGGCAATATTTTTTTACGTTGGGGGCAACGGTTTTGACGATGTCCAGATTGACATTCAGCAGGTCGTCTCTGGTCATACCCGGTTTCCGGGGAACACCGGCAGTAATCATTACCACATCAGAACCTTCCAGATCGGCCCAGTCATTGGTGCCTTTAAGGTTGACATCAAAGCCATTGATTGGACGGCCTTCGGCGATATCCAGGCATTTGCCCTGGGGCATACCGTCGAGAATATCGTACATTACTACATCACCCATCTCTTTTTGAGCACACATAAGAGCCATGATTCCACCAATTTGACCACCGCCGATAAGTGCTATTTTTTTCTTAGCCATGTTTGTTCTCCTTTTAGTAACTGTTTAAAAAAAAATAAGAAAAATAAAAAAATAAAAATATACGTTAAAGTTATTTATCATAAGGGATTTTATTTTTACCGCCTCTGGCTATATAAGTCAAGGAAAAAAGGATAGTTGAAGGCTTTCAAAATACTGGTATCAGTCTACCAGTGAGGAGAAAAACTGAGAAGATTTAATCGGCGGTGGTTGGGGCATAGACAAAATTCGGCTAACCATTTGAGGGATTATCTCCTCCACTTTGGTTTTCACCAGATCTGCTTCGCCAGGATCAACTTCTAAAGGAGTAGCACCGCGGCTGATATTGGCGGTAAGAGACTCCCGGTTCAGACCGGAACTAAAGGGATGGGGAGACACCCGCCAATAAGAGGGCAGGTGGTAGATATCCAAAGCCCGTCCATCGCATATTAGCAGGATAACGTGGCGGATACAGCCAATAAATTTTTCTCTTTGGTTCTCCAGAAAAATGGGACGGGAGAAAACATAATCCTGTAGCAGCACCGCATTGCCCAAATTGATTTTGCTAATAGAGCCAGTTTTTTTATCCGAAGAAACCCGATCATCCTCCAGGGTGGAGGTTAGGCCAACACTTTTTAGGGTTGGCGGCGTATTGATATGATCAACCTGGGCGAGCAACTGTTCTCTTTTGAACAGGCGGATCCCTTCGCCGCGGGCGCCTAAAGGCGGTTTGGCCAAAATGAAATCACCGGACAGGGAATGGAGCCAGCGTTTCAAGGCAGGACTCTCCCATTTACGAAAGAGATAGGAGTTGGGCTGGAACTCTTTTAATAGCCGGTAGGTGAGGATCTTGTTGCGGCAAAATCTTTTATATTTTTTTAAAAAGATATGGTCAGGTTCGACTGAGCATGATTTTTGACGCAGATAACGGCGGTATTTCTGGTAAAGTTCCGGAAACAGGGTCATTATACCCAGCCGGCCAAATCCGGGTTGCAGTTCGATTAAAAACACCTGGCCGTCACTGGTGATGATAAAGTCCAGTCCCAACTGCTTGGCAAAGGGGGCCAAGGTTTTCCCATTCATGGGTAAATCTCCTATGGTTTACTAAAGATCACAATCCGGTTGCTGTTGGTTCCCTTCTGATTGTTGTTAACTCCCCAGATATTGGCGGTTTTGGTAAATGTCTGTTGATTAACTAATATTGCCTGGCATTGGAAGCCGGCTTGGATTCCCAGGGGGATCACCTGTTCTTCAAGTTTGATTCGTCCCTGCTTTACCTCACCCACTTCAAAGGCCAAAAAACCATTGGGTCTGGTTATTCTAAAAATTTCCCTAAAAACCTGGCCCATCACCTTATTCCAGTTTTCCAGGGAGCGGATCCTCTTGATCCCTAACGCCACCTTGGAGGCGTCAATGTGGTTAAACCAGCAGCGCAGCCAATTGTCCTGGGCGTATTGCACCACGTCCAGGAAAGGGGGCGAGGTTACGGTCAATTGCACGCTGTTGGAGTTGATCTCCGGGGTCGCTCGGGCATCATGGCAAAGAAACTCAGCCTTTTTACTGATGCGGTGCAAATTGGTCCGCAGATTATCATCTATACCTTTAAGTAAAGTAGCCGATTTTTTTAATACC
>CAZTWC010000164.1:0-8112 GCA_964617105.1 uncultured Myxococcia bacterium | reverse complement strand
TATTGCAGGATAAAAACAGGCTGGACAAAAGGATAAGTAACAGTGGTGTCCAGTTGGAAAAAAAAATGCCGGAAAATTTATTTGTAATGTTTAAAGTCATATAAATATTCAACGCATAAAATTATCAAATTGTCAAATGGCAATTGTTGTCTTATAATAATAACCGTCCACGGCCTGGCAAAAACCATATTGATAGGAAATATTATTATGGAAACCGGAAAAATATTTTTAATTATGAATCCCTCTTCAAAAAGCGGTCGGGGTAAAAAACTATGGCCCTCCATATTCTCCCGATTAGAGGAGAGTTCCATCCCCTTTTCTTACCAGTTTACCGAAAAACAGTTCGATGGACAAATTTTGGCATCCAAAGCCATTAATCAAGGTTTTGACAAAGTAGTGGCGGTTGGTGGAGACGGAACTATCAATGAAGTTATAACCGGTTTTATGGAAACCAAAAGCAAAGGAGACCAATCCCAACTAGGGGTAATATATACTGGTACGAGTCCGGATTTCTGTCGTTTTCACCACATACCTCTGCAGGTTGAAAAGGCGGTTGACACAGTAATTATTGGGCACAGCCGAAAAGTGGATATAGCTAAAATTACTCATTGTTTGAATGAGGGCCAATCAAAGCAGCAAGTGGAATATTTTGGTTGCAGTGCAAATTTGGGAGTTGGTGCTGCTGTTGCCAGGGGCTCAAATTCCGGATTGAGGAAATATCTGGGCGATACTCTGGGAACTTTAATATCGGTCTTGATTTCGGTTTTAAAGTATCGTAAAAACGATTTTAACATTACCATTGATGGAAAACCGCACATTTTTAAACAGGTAGTGAACCTTACGGTAGGAAAAAATCCCTATTTGGCCTCGGGCCTCAAATTGCTCCCTCAGTTCGACTGTGATAACGGCAAATTGTTTATCTATTCAATCTGCCATATATCCTTTATAAAATTACTTTTTTATATCAGATATCTTTACCGGGGAGATTTTTATCGAAGCGGTTTCGTTGAGGTAAAAGAGGGAAAAGTGATGGAAATTCAGGCCAATCCAATTAATCCAGAGGTTGAGTTTGATGGTGATCCAAGAGGATTTTTGCCGGCTAAAATTGAAGTTATACCCCAGGCGTTGCCATTATTGGTTGACTCGAAAAACACGATTAAAATGAAAGGTTGATTCTCAATGTTAGGTGAAGAAGAGATTATCCGAATTTTTTGCAACTCCCTACCTCGATCTGGGGAACAAATGAACCGGGAATTTGAAACTGATGCAGAAATTATCAAGTTTGGAGGAAAATTATTAGCCTTTAGTATAGATGATTTTTCGGAGGGTGAAGATTATTTTTCTTCCCAAAATCCGTATCTGCTGGGTTGGAATTTGGCTGTAGCCACTATTAGTGATCTCTTGGCCGTAGGCGCCACTCCAATGTTTTTTTCCCACTCTTTTACCGCTGCTCATAATTTTGAGGCTCCCATGGTAAGAGGTATCGCCAAAGGGATCAGAGATGTTATGCTGGAATGCAACAGCCATTTTATTGGTGGTGATGTTGGGGTTGCTGATAGGTGGCACTATACTGGCGCTGCAATAGGCCAGGTTAAAAAGCAGCACCTGATGAGACGTGATAGGCTGTCTTCGGGCGAAACCATCTTTATAAGTGGTGATGTCGGTCATGGTAATCGCGCGGCATTACTGGCTTTAATGGCAAAATCTGACGGGGAAAAAGTTACTAGCCGGTTTCCTGACAGTTTTTTTACCCCTACCTTTGAGTGCCGGGTAACAGAATCGGCTTTTATACGAGGAAAAAGTTCCACCTGCATCGACACTAGTGATGGAGTTATCCGTTCGTTGGAGATCCTTAGCCAAATGAATAGAAAGGCAATAATTATCGATTTAAAATCGGTTCCCTTTTGCCAGGTGAGTAAGAACGTAACCGATGCTTTTAAAATCCCCCACCAACTACTGGCTTTTGGCGGTGCTGGAGAATATGAACTGCTCTTTTCGGCTGCCAAACTGGAAGCCAGTGCCTATCCCTTTACCCCAATTGCTTTGGCTACAGAAGGCGAGGGGATATACCTGGTTCCCAAAGAGTATGATTTTGAATCTTGCCGGGAAAAGGTTCTCAAAGGAGAGATGGCAGATAATATGGGACTGATAAAATTGGAGCAGAAAAGGATCGACCCACGCCAGTATAGTGATCATCGCCAATATATGTTAAAGATGATAGAGTATTTTAATCAGATAGGTTTATGATAGAAAGGAATGATAATGGCTAATCAGCAAAATGGTCTTAACTATGAATTTCTTAAGGGTTATAAAATAATACTATTTAAAATGATCCTCAATTTGACCATATTCTTAAGGTACACCTTTTTGTTGATCATTGGAAAAATTCCCTGGAAAAACTATTTTACCCTTCTAAAAAGACTGTTTTTATTAAAAGAAACCTTTTCTAGTAATAAGTTTGTCCGGATTGGCAACCGGGTCAAAATGGAATTATGGTTGGCGGCATTTCCCCAACCCTCTTTTTGGCAGGTATGCGACAAGTTTGCCTCAACCGATGATGAACCAGGATGCGCCTCGGTGGTGATTGGAATTACCAAAGCCTGTGCCTACAAATGCCCGCATTGCTATCAAAAGATGGACAGCGGCAAGGAAATGCCCCTGGAGCGGCTTATAGAAGTGACCCACCAGATGCAGGACAGACGGCTGGCCTTTGCCGATATTGAGGGCGGTGAGCCTCTGCTGAAATTTGCCCGCCTGGTTGAATATGTGGCCAATATCGACAACCGAACCGAGGTTTGGATTAACACCAATGGCTATAATTTGACTTTGGAGAAGGCCATTACCTTAAAACGAGTGGGGGTTTTTGGAGCCATGATCTCAACGCACCACTTCCTGCCGGAAAAGTTTGACCAATTTGTGGGCCACGAGGGTGCTTTTGACAAAGCCAGACAGGCTTTTGCTTTATTCAACCAGGCTGGAATTGCAACCTGTATGAATTGTTGCCTCAACCAGGAGGCTTTGAGATCGGGCGGAGTAGAGAAGATGATGGACCTGGCCCGGGAGTGGAACTGTTGCTTTGTTCAAATGATCCACTCCAAAGAATCGGGCGGTTGGTTGGACAACCAGGAAGATATTATCAACCTTAATAATGACATAGATTACTTGAAAAAAATGCACCTTCAATACAATACTGATCCCAATTATAGCGACTATCCATCAGTATCGGTTCAGGTTTTTGAGGAAGCAAAAAATCACTACGGCTGCACTGCCGGTGGAATAGACCGGTTTTATCTGGGTCACAGCGGCGAGGTTCAACCTTGCGAGTTTCTAAATGTATCTTTTGGTAATGTGCAGGAAGAGGATTTTTCGGTTATATGGGAACGGATGCGGAACCATTTTAAAAAGCCCGGGGTCAAGTGGCTCTGCTCTGAATACGGTCCTGCAATAAATAAATATATGAAAGAGAACCAGATTACCACTACGCCTCTGCCGCGGGAGCATGCTGAAAAGGTGGTGTCCGGATGGGACAAAGGTGAAGATACCCCAATGTATGTAAAGATGGGAATGTATACTGATGGAAAAAAATCTTAGTCTGTGCTTGCTTGAATATGTCCGCCTTTATGGCCAGGAGGAGGTGGTAGAATTTATCGGCCCTCGTAAAAACCATATCTATACCTATCGGGATATTTTTAATGGCGCAGCGGCAGTGGCAAGTTTTTTTAAAGATATATCGTTGCCCTCTGGAACGCCAGTGATGCTCATTTTTACTAATAGTATCGATTTTTATTACGCCTATTTTGGGGTTTTGCTGGCTGGTCATTTACCTTCCCCCTGCGCAGGGCAACAATCTTCTGGAGAAAGTAGTAAATTTTCCCGGCGGTTAAACAGTATTTTACAGGCTAGTGGAAGTAAGATTATCTTGACAGACAGACAGATGGCCTCAAAAATTGACCCTTTAAAATCTCATCTCCAGGTAAGTCATATACAGGTGGTGGATCAATTGCTATCCAAACCGGGTCAGCCAGTTGAAAATCCGCCAGCCAATGATTTTCCTGGTACTAAAATCAGCGAAGATTCAACTGCCCTGTTGCAATTTACCTCGGGAAGCACTTCGCAACCCCGGGGAGTGGAGATTACCAATCGACACCTGTTTAAACAGTCTGCCATGATTGAATCTGCGACTCACATGTCTCAAAATAAGAAGGGGATCTCCTGGCTGCCTCTGTACCACGACATGGGACTGATCAGTTGTATGATCTATCCATTTTTATTTCGGTTCAAAATGTTTTTGATGTCACCCGAACTATTTTTATTTAAACCAGCCCTTTTTTACCAAACCATCTCAAAATTTCGTATAAATGCCTGCGCCATGCCCAACTTTGGACTGGCCTACAGTGTGTCGCGCCTCAAAGAAACCGATTTGGATCAGGTGGATCTGAGTTGTCTGGAGAGTATTATTATTGGAGCCGAACAGGTTCAGGACAAGACCATGGCCAGGTTTGTCCGGTTTTTTTCCCGCTGGGGTCTTAAGGATAGTTGTCTGCTTCCCGCCTATGGCCTGGCTGAATGTACTTTGGCAGTTTCTATCTCCAGGCATGGTGAAAGAAAAAACGATTATATAGATAGAAAATTACTGCTGGAACAAGGAAAAGCCCAAACAGTTTCCAGCCGTGGAACTGGCAGGACTATGACTATTGTCTCCTGCGGCCGTCCTTTGCCGGGAGTTGAACTCCGGGTGGAAAGTAAAACTGGTAAACTTTTACCCGAAAGGCAGGTGGGATTTATAAAGGTCAAGTCAGAATCTCTAATGAAAGGATATTATAAGGACGCTAAAGCCACCCTGGATTCAATACAAAAAGGATTTTTCAACACCGGCGACCTGGGGTACCTGGCTGATAAAGAATTGTATATTACCGGCCGGGAAAAAGAGATAATGATTAAAGGGGGGAAAAACTATTATCCCGATGACGTTGAAAACTGTTTGGCCGAACTTAGGGGACAAGCGATTGGGGGAATAAAATTTGTTGGAAAATATGATATAAAACCTGCCAAAGCAGTGGCTTTTACTGTAGCAGAAGAGGGCAGGGGGACTGAAAAAATTATTTTAGCGGTTGAACTTCGAGGCTATAACTCGATGGCGTCAGCATTATACAAGAACGAAATCATCAAACATGTTCAGGCGATGACCGGGTGCAGAATCGATGAGGTGATATTTTTACCCCTCTATTCTTTGCCCAAAACCACTTCAGGAAAGAAGCAGCGGTTGAATACCAAAAAACTTTACCTTAGCCAAAGGCTTCAGGGTAGTTGGTTTAGTTTTAATATTATTTTCAATAGGATTAATTTTATAAAAACCTGGCTGGCTTTTTATTGGAATCATCACCGGCCGCTATAACATTAATATATATATAAATCTACAATAGGGAGGAGTTATGGATATTACCAAACAAGTTATTGAAATTATCGGCGAGGCGCTGAATATGCCCCCGGAAGAGATTAGTCCGGATTCCCACTTGCAGAACAACCTGGGTTACGATTCTTTGCTAATGGCCGACCTTTATATGACTATCCAGGAACGTTATGGCATAAAAATTCCCCTGGACAGAATCGAGCAGGTGGAAACCGTACAAGACTGCGTGGATTTAGCCTTAGAGTATGGGGCTGAAAAGAACCAGTGATCTACGTAGGAACATCACTATGCTGGCAACGCGGTGCAAAATGCCGAAGAAATTATTCAGATGCTGGTGGATATGGAATT
This sequence comes from uncultured Myxococcia bacterium, assembly GCA_964617105.1. Taxonomy (GTDB): domain Bacteria; phylum CAZTWC01; class CAZTWC01; order CAZTWC01; family CAZTWC01; genus CAZTWC01. The sequence goes on along the minus strand of CAZTWC010000164.1, from coordinate 2,354 downwards.
GAATGTTGGCTGATTAGTCCCCGTCCGAGAAGGGGGTTTTCGGACGGGAACCAGGTTAGATGTGCCTGAAAATCCGGCAAATTTATCAATCTTCCAGGTCGGCGATTATTTTTCCTATTTTTTTCATAACTTCTATATAGCGATTATAATATGTAATGCCTAATTTTTGCATGATGGCATTGCCTACGATCAAATCTTTTTCAAGTAGGCTTTTGAAGGCTTCAGATTCGATAAACATGATTTTAGAATTGGTTAACGCCTGGGCCTCCAAAAGGTAGCGCGGTTGGCCGAAGAGTAAAGTTGCTCCAAATATCCCGCCAGGATTTACCCGGTCTATAATAACAGAAAAATCCTTTTGAGCGCCTGCTGGCTTCCTGAGGGCCACCGATCCTTCCAGCAAGGCAAAGAGAAAATTAGCAGGATGGTTGTACTGGTACACAACTTGTCCAGCATCAAACTCTTTAACTGAAGAAAAAGAACTGATAGCAGCCACCTGGTCAGTAGTCAGACTGCTGAAAAGGGATTGAGCGGTAAAAGAAGTTTCAGTTGTTGTGGTCATTTTAATTCTCCTTATAGGGTAACATATTGATGGTAACACAATTATTATACTTTATAATTACTATATCAAATATTTGATAAATATGATAGAGGAATGTTAGAGTATTTCGACCATGTCACAATCATATTATTTTACTTGCCAATTCGATAAATGTGTGTGAAATGAAAGCATGCGAGTCTGCTAAAGGGAGCCGGTTCTGGGGATATTGACAAAAAAGAGAGATGGAAGCTGGAGGTGAGGTGACGGTCATTACCATAAAACAGGCTTCTGAAATACTAAATGTATCAGAGGCCACTGTGCGAAATTGGGTTAAGAATGGCTATCTACACCCCATCAAAAATACTAAAAGCAATTTCATAGAAAATGAGATTTTTTCTCTACAACAGCGAATTGAATCGGGTGAGATAGATCGCCTCAGAAAGAGAGCCAATAAAATAAAATCGGCTCACTCATTTATTCCTGATGAATATATAAATGATCATGTTTTGGTTGAAGAAATAGAAAATATTCGAGATATATTTTTAAGCCATTCAATAGATCTTGAAACAACTTTATTGGTTTTGGCCATAAAGCAGTTGGTTATCCTGGATGAGGTATCTCGGTCTGATGAACTACCTCCTGCCGAACAATCTTCTGGTAAACAATCACTATGTAAAGATGAAAACCTGTTTGATCTGGAAAGATACTCTAATTGGAAACGTAATTCTGTCAAACAGGAGATATATGACTGGACCAGGGAAAACCGCTTGGAAATTGATAAACATGGTAAAAATCCAGCATATATAAAAATATATAACGCCTTAACCGATATATCCCATGACGACACCATTGGGATCATTTATCAATCTCTGTTACAAGAGGGATCTAAATCGAAACAGGGTTCCTATTACACCCCAAAAGATATAGTTGACTCCATTTTTCGTGAATACGGCACCCAGGGCGGTGATTTTCTTGATCCCTGTTGTGGAACCGGACAATTTCTTTTGGGCGCAGCCAGATCAGCATTTTTTACACCAGATAAGATACATGGCTATGATATTGACGGGATAGCCGTTCGTATTGCCAGAATCAACCTGCTTTTGGCATTTCCTGACCAGGAGTTTACTCCAAAGATATTCAGATCAAATTTTCTCACAGAGGTGGCAAATGGGGCCAGGTTTTGCAAAACCAATAATTTGAGAAATTCGTTTAAACTAATTGCTACCAACCCTCCCTGGGGATCATCAACCCCAAAAAATGATGAAGATAAATACCACCATTTATTTCCTCATATAACTTCAGGCGAATCATTTTCCTGGTTTTTATCAAAATCGATTGATCTGATAGAGGAGGGGGGGCACATATCATTTATTCTGCCCGAGTCTATCTTAAATGTAAAAATTCATTCTGATATTAGAGGACATATACTAAACCACACTGCTATAGATGCTATCTATGATTTGGGAAGAAGGTTCAAAGGGGTTTTTACTCCAGTTATCAGGATTGATATATTCAAGGCTAAAATCCCGGATAATTGGAAGATTACAATTTCCCCTCCCCAAAAACCAACCTACACCATCTCCCAGTCCAGGTTTTGGGAAAATAGTAATTTTGTATTTGATGTTTCCATGTCTGAGCAGGATTTTGAGATTTTGAAAACAGTATTCAATAAACCGCACATAACCTTGAAAGGTCAAGCGGAGTGGGCTTTGGGGATAGTTACTGGGGACAATAAAAAATTTGTCAGCGGCACCAGAGATAATGGAATGGAACCTATATACAAAGGAAGTGATGTCCAGAAATACAGATTAAAGCA
>CAZTWC010000163.1:2768-8136 GCA_964617105.1 uncultured Myxococcia bacterium | reverse complement strand
ATCAGAGAGTCCATCACCGTCAGAATCATCTTCCGACCTGGATGGGGATGGTTATGACGATGTGGTGGATGATGATTCTGACGGTGATGGACTCTCTGATCGGCAAGAGAGCGGCCTGGGTACTGCTGGAGGTCAGCCAAGGGACAGCGATAAGGACCAGAAGCCTGACTTTGTGGATAAAGATTCTGATGGCGATGGCATCTCCGATGGTGATGAATGTCGCGGCCTGGTCAGAGAATGTACCACTTCCCAGGATTGGCGCCAGCGGGGAATCCATACCTGTAAATGTCAGCCCAAGCAGGCTGCCGCTTGCGATGTTGCCAAAGACAGTGATCAGGATGGGGTTCCCGATTATTTGGATCTGGATGCTGACAATGATGGTAATCCAGATAAAGATGAATCTATACAGGATTTAGACTGTGACGGGATTCCTGATTATCTGGACCAGGAAGATCATGACGGTCCTATGGGTGACCCTGATAGTGACGGGCTGAGTAATATTGATGAAACCGGGATTTTTAAAACCGACCCCAAAAACAGTGACAGCGACTGTGATGGGGTTTTGGATGGCCAGGAAGTAGAATATTTTCTCAATCCCTTGGACCAAGACAGTGATGATGACGGTCTAAAGGATGGGCAGGAGTCTGACACTCTCTCTGTCGATTTGGTCCAAGAGGCCCAGGCAAACCAATGCCTGACTGTGGCCAGGCAGTTCAACGATAAAGACCAGGATGGACTGAACAATGGACTCGATCCTGACAGTGATAATGACGGGATATTAGACGGCACCGAAACCGGAATTTATCAGGCGGTTAAGGCAGACGGCGCAATTTTGGGAACTGATAAGAGCAAAGGTTTTTTTGTGCCAGATAAAGACCAGGGAGCCACCACTACTAATCCGAATCTTAAGGACACTGATGATGGCGGGGTTGCTGACGGGGCTGAAGATGCAAATCACAATGGGGCGGTAGATAGCAATGAAACCAACCCGGATGATAGTGCTGATGACCTGCAGATTCCAGCGGATCAGGATAAAGATGGATTGAGTGATGCTGAAGAAAATTTACTCAAATCGAACCCTCAAGACAGTGATAGCGATGACGATGGGTTGTTGGACGGGGAGGAGCACAATCCCAGTATAGATTCGGATGGCGATGGGCTAATAAATCTTTTAGATCCAGACAGTGACAATGACCAATTGCCCGATGGCTTGGAAGCGGGGAAGGAAATTGCTGGCCAGGATACGGACCTTAATAAGGGATTTTTTGTTGGAGATCAGGATAAGTCCAGCACCACCTGGCCTTTAATGGTGGATTCTGACCAGGGCGGGGTGGCCGATGGCATGGAAGATTATAACCGTGACGGCCTGGTCGATCAGGACGAAACCGATCCCAATAAGGGGGATGACGATTGCCTGGGAGTTGGTGATATAGATAAGGATTCTCTGGCAAACTGGCTGGAGATAAGTTTGCTGGCCACCTCTTGCACTCAGGCTGACAGCGATGGTGACGGTCTTAGCGATAAGCAGGAAACCGATCCTTACCGCAAGTTGCTTTTAGACGAAGATAAAGACCAGATAATGGAGTGTATGAAAATAGGCAATAGTGCTGTCTGTAATTGGCAGGATCTGGATGGGGTGGCTGAGGCGCAAGAAAGTATAGGCCAGGAGAAGGGTTTTGATGCTGATGGCGATGGCATTATAGATGCTTTGGATCTAGACAGTGACGGGGACAGTATTGGCGATCATTTGGAGGGGTTTATTCCTGAGGGGCATCAGGAACTGTTTGGCAAAGTATGCAAAACGGTAGAGGCGCCGGTTGACTGTGACGGTGATGGAAGGCCCGATTATCTGGATTTGGACAGTGACAACGATACTTTGTCCGATAAAATCGAGGCCCATGAGGATGCTAACGGAAAGGCAGAAATTCAAAAAAACAGTGATGCCAGCGCTGAATCAGAGAATCCAAAAAGTGGTGGAGCCGGGGAGAAGGCGGGGCAAAAAGGGGAGATTCGCGACAGCGATGGCGACCTGGTTCCCGATTTTCGAGATCAGGACTCTGATGGCGATGGCATTGGTGATAAGTTAGAAGCCTGGGGGCCGGGTATTATCCAGGATACCGCCAAAGAGGATGGTGAAGGAAACAGTGAGAATGGGCCGGAAGAAGAGGGCGCCAAAATGGTGGAAAAGCCTCACGACCAGGATGGGGATGGCCAGCCCGATTATTTGGATTTGGACTCTGATAATGATAGTCTGGAGATGACCCTGGAGGAGTTGCTGGATAAAAACGAGGTGGGTGATGATCCCGCCTCTCCCCGTGATTCCGATGGCGACGGCCTGCCAGATTTTCGAGACCAGGACAGCGATAATGGCGGTGCTTATGACTGGGAGGAGGTAAAACTCGATAAGACCGATCCCACTTTAAAGGCGGATGATTTTACTGGTCGTCTGGAAAGAGGCGCCATTCCCCTGGGTGGGGATATCGGCTGTTCCTGCAGTCAAATATCATCGGGAGTAGGGTTGGAAGAGAATAAAATTTTCTATACTTTGCTGATTTTGTGGCTGGTTATAGTTATTGGTCGCTGGATCAATTTTAGAGCCAGGATGTTCCCGGTTGCCTCCAGTGCGCATAAATCGAGGTTTTTATTTTTTTTTCTATTGTTTACTCTGTTGGTAACGGGCTATACAGGAGTAAAAGTCGCAGCGGCTGAAGATGAGAGCGTAGATATTGAACTGTTCCGTCCGGCTCTGGGACCGCTGGGGCCGATATATACTGATAGCGGCGATAGTTTGCCAAAATTTAATTATCACCTGGGACTGCTGCTCAACTACCTTCATTTGCCCCTTAAGTTGAATGCCCAGGGTGAGACCATTCGAAATCTGGTTGATTACCGGGTTTCTTCACACCTTATCTTTTGTTTCTCTCTTACCGATTATTGGGAATTTGGGGTTTCTGCACCGTTGATTTTACACCAACAGGGACTTAGACTGGCAAAAAATACCGGCGAAATTGAATCTGAGGGTTTGGGAGATATTCATCTGAAACAAAAATTGGTTTTTTGGGTTCAAAAAAATTGGGGATTGGACCTGGCTGCTTTGGGAACATTGGTTTTACCGGTGGGCAATAAGGACAGGTATGGGGGAGATCCCAATTTGCAGGGAGAGATCGGCCTGGCAGCAACTAAAAAATTTGCCTGGGGCGCCACCGCCTTCAACCTGGGATACCGAACTCCCCGGGGGGTGGATTCTTATACAATGCAGTTGGAAGATATGTTGATATACAAAGCCTCGGCCAGATATAAGTTGCCTTTGTCCTGGCTAAAAAATCACCAGGTAACAGTTCTGGGAGAGTTGTTGGGGGCAACTGCAGCCCGGTCGCCCTTTAAAAAAACCATCACCAACCCGTTGGAACTGGTGTTGGCGGCAAAATATCAAGTTAGTAAAAATATCCATTTAACTGCTGGAGCAGCCAAGGCTTTGCAATCGGGAATAGGCACCGCCAATTGGCGTATTTTTGCCGGTCTGTCCTATTATACATTAATAAAAGATAGCGACAAGGACGGCTTAATCGATGATCTAGACAGGTGTCCATTGCAGCCGGAAGATATGGATAACTTTCAGGATCAAGACGGCTGTCCCGATAAAGACAACGATCAGGATAAAATTCCTGACCCTGTGGATGGCTGCCCCAATAAACCGGAAGACAGGGATAACTTTCAGGATCAAGACGGCTGTCCCGATGTTGATAACGACCAAGATAATATTCTCGATACCTATGATAAATGTCCCAATAAAAAAGAGGATTATGACGGGGTTGAGGATGGCGATGGTTGTCCGGATATTGATGCTGACCGGGACGGCATTAAAGATGAATTGGACAAATGCCCTCTGGAGCCTGAAGATAAAGACAAAGTGGCTGATGAAGACGGTTGTCCGGAAGAGGATGCTGATGAAGATAAAATAGTTGATCTCAAGGACAAGTGCCCTCTGGAACCGGAGAACTATAACCAGCACGAAGATGAGGACGGTTGTCCCGATAAGATACCCCAGGATGCGGCTGAAAAGCCGGCGGCAGTCGAGTCTAAAGAGAAAAATGGAGCCGGGAAAGAAAAACCAGAAACCGTTGAGTTTGATCCAAACTTTTACTACAAGATATGTAAGGGTGAGGATATTTTCGCCAAATGTATCCACTTTGAATACAATCAAACCGATATTTTAGCCTATTATCATCCTCAAATTGAGGAGATGGTAAAGTGGCTGCAGGAAAACCAGTGGAACGAGTTGTGGATTCTGGGACACTCTGACCGGGTGGGAACTGATCCCGAATATAACCACAAGATATCGGTCTGGCGAACAATGGTGTTCAGGGATTTTCTGGTTGCCAAAGGGATAGATAAGAAAAAAATATATATTAAGGGGTTTGGCGATACCCAACCCCTCGACCGCAACGATACTGCTCGGGGTAGGCTGCGTAACCGCAGAGTGGAGATTCGGGTGGTAAAATCTGCACCGGAAAACTAACATTACGTTGTAAAAACTTTCTCTGGAGGCTTAGAGGAGATTTATAGAAATGGGCTTAACTTTAATAAATAACCGGCAAGATCAATCGTGGAAAAGACCAGTATTTTTAGTTTTTTTTATATTGGTCATTATTCTGCTGTTTAGCATACTTGCCAAAAGGGAAATCTCGGCCGCCGCCGGGGTTTGTTGCGTAAAAACTCATATGTCCAGCGATTACAGCATTGCCGATAAAGGAGATATAATTAAAATTCAGGTGGGCCTGGTCAATGAAGATTCCGTCCAAACCGAAGAGATATCAATAAAAGTGGAACTTGACCCGGAAGTCACCTACCAGGCTGCTTCCACTAAGGTTGATTCAACCAAGGTGGAAGATGTAAACCAGGATTTTCCCCTGAAGGCTTTTTATAGTATAGGTAAACTGCAAAAGAATGGGGAAAAAGGGGCCAGCAAAGTTCTAACCTTTCAGTTCAAGGTGAAGGAAACTTTGCCCGCGGGCACTGCCAAGTTACTTACTAAATTATATGTTAAATGCCAGGACGGCACTTATAACCCTTTAACTCTCCATACCGAAGTTGCATCTCACCAGTTGGAGCCGATAGAGATCTCCTTTAAGGAAACTGATAACGGCCTTATTGGCACCAATCCAGGTTCCAGTGGTAATTTGCAAATTAAAATCAATAACCAGGGGGAGGAAAAAATAGACTGCTTGCACTTAATCATCGAAGAGGTTCCAGAGGTGGAGTTATCCTCACCTCCGGTTTTTACCTCGGCAACTTGCAGCAATCAGAACACCAATTGCTTTATCCGCAATAACCAAGCATTTTAGCCCAGACAGGCTCAAGTTATTCA
>CAZTWC010000163.1:0-2758 GCA_964617105.1 uncultured Myxococcia bacterium | reverse complement strand
CGCAATAACCATCAGGTTAGGGTTGAAAATTTTGAATTGCCGGCTAAAACCTTGAGCCAGATACAAATTCCTTTGACCATCCAGGATCTATCTTCCTTTTTGGATAGGGGCATCTCTAAGGTTAATTGCCATCCCATCAACTTTAAGGTTAAAACTGAAACCTGTTTCTATCCGGGCCAGGCAGAGATCAAATATTTACCAGTGCCAGATCCCAATTGCACTATAGACACTACTCTGTTTAAAGACAAAATGTTAATGCAACTCACTTCAGATCCAAAATTGAGTGAGTGTCTGGTCAAAGAGGTTAATTATTTGGCCGCCTTGCCCAACAAAACTCTTACCTACAAACTATATGCCCAGAACCCGGGGCAGACTCAGATTGGGCAATTGACAGTAAAAGACGCGCCACCCCAGCATACCGCCTATATTGCGGATACCACTTTTGTTGACGGTCAGAAGATGGCGGACATAGCAGGAAAAACCAAACTGGAGGAGGGGATCATCTTTAAAGATGTCAGCCCGGCTGGGCAGCAGGGCTCATCTCATTTTATCAGTTTTCAGGTTAAAATCGATAGCCAGGTGAAAACGGACAAGGTAGAAGTGATTAGAAACCAGGCCCAGGGAGAGATAGATGGACTTCAGGTAAACAGTAACCAGGTGACAACCATGATCAGGCCGCCCAGCCTGACTAAGAGCACAATTACTTTCAACAGTTTGGAGGGTGGTGGTGCAGAGATTGGCCCTGGCGATCGGGTAGAGATTAAAATCAGTACCGGTAATATCGATAAAATTACTCTTTCCCGGATTGGTTTAACCGTGAAGGCCACAGATAATTTATCTTTTATCCCCATAGAAGAGGGTATAATAGTAGAGATTAGCGGCGCCACCTGCAAAATAAAGCCATCTGATCCCTCACTCTGTATAGATTTAACCGATTTGCAGGTAACTCTGTCCCATCTAGAGATACCGGCTCATAGTAACTTTAATGTAATAATTCACGCCCAGGTAAAAGATGCGGTTCATATCCTCAAAGGTGGGGGGGAGTTTGTCAACTGCACCTATATTCCGCTGGAAGCGCAACTCACCATGCCCTATCCACCCTCTTATCTGGTGCCCGAGGGCAGGGGTCTACTTATAGACAACCGTTTGGATTGCACCGAAGAGATGACCACACAGCAGATTACCGTTGACAAAGAAACCTATCTTGGCAAAGCTGTGATTGTCCTCAAGGCTCAACCAGATATCTCGGCAATGAGTAAAACCGTGCAGGGTGAGATAACCGGAGTAAAGGTGATGCCTGGGGCTAAATTGGATTACCTGATCAAATTTAGCAATAATGGCGATGATGTGGCCAAAAAAGTGGTGGTAACTGATATTCTGGATAGCAACCTGGAGGTGGCTTCCACCGATATTGGCGCTGGCGGTAGTTTGATAGGGAAAAAAATAACCTGGTCTAGTATCCCGGCGCTGGAGCGGATTGAGCCAGGCAAAGAGGTGAGCCTCTCCTTTTCCGCCCGGGTAAAAAACCAACTTATCGTGCCCCCGCCAAATCAGCCGGAGTTGATCTGCAATCAGGAGATAGTCAAAGGGGAAAAACCGGGGGCAGTGGCAATATGCAACCAGGCTTTTTTAACTAGTGAATCCTTTTCTAAGACTTTGGCCAGCAATGATTCCAATACTGATCAGGATTTTGACAGCACTGATTTGGTGGCGGTTCCGCCAGGGCCTGATCTCACGGAATCTATCAAGGCGGTGAAGGATGAAAACGGTGGCCAGATAAATCCTGGAGATGAACTGCTCTACCTTATTAACGTAGTAAACAGTGGCAATGGCGAGGATACCAGTATCGAGGTGTCTGACAAGGTTGATCTTGCCCATTTGGAGATTTTAGATAAGGGACAGGCGGATTTGGTCAATGGTAATACCTTGATATGGGATTATATAAATATGCCCAATGATTTGAGCGAATTAAAAGCGGATACAAATTTGGAATTGACTTACAAGGCCAGGATAAAATTGGATGTGCCAGATGGAACAATTATCAAAAATCAGGCTCAAATTAAGAGTTTTACCTTTTTTAGCCAGGCGCTGTTAACCGATGACCCGGGAACCCCTAAAAAGGATGATCCTACCACGGTGCAGGTAATCGCTAAAGAAGATCTTTCAGCCAGCCGTATGCTGGTATCGGCTGTTGAAGGCCAAAAAGTGTATAGCAAAGATAAGTTGACCTATACGGTGATAGTGGACAACAGTAAGGGTACCGGTTTGGTAGAGAATATTGAGGCGGAGGTCAAGGTCGACGCCTTGGATAATGTGGTTGCTCAAAAAGGGGGAAAAGTTGTGGGCGGCAGTGGTGTCACCTGGTCTGGAGACACCACCACAGGTTTGAAAAAACTTTTGCCCGGGGGCAAAGAGGAGTTGATCTTTGAGGCTGAAGTGCCACAGAGCGCTATGGGCCAGACCATAAATGCCAGGGTAACTATCCGCTATGGGCAAAATTCGCTGGAGGTGGCGGCACGGGAGATTGCAGTAGAGGCGGAGGCCAGGCCTCAGGATGAACCTGATGGCGGAATGGAAGATCAGTCAGAAGATGGCGGCAGTGATGAGATTATAGATGGTGATGGAGGTTGTACCGGAGCGGAGGATGGCGGCTGCAGCCTGGAGAGTGGTGTTGATGGAGGTGTCGAGGAGGTTGAGCAAGATGGAGGCGTAGAAGATTCAGGTAATGATGGCGGGGAGACTGATGATAAAGGTGATG
>CAZTWC010000162.1:0-8141 GCA_964617105.1 uncultured Myxococcia bacterium | reverse complement strand
AACCACAGATATGTGATTCCTCGCCGCACTGCCCACCAAGAGGCCAGCCGTTATCTGTCTGGCCGTCGCAGTCATCGTCTTTGTTGTTGCATAACTCTTGGCTTGGCGGCGCCACAACGGCATCACACTCCAATGCAGAGCCAGACTGGTTGCACACCATTTTTCCACTGCGCCTGCATTCACCTAAAGCCGCATAACATGTTTCTCCTTTGTCGGGATAATCCTCATCTGTGTCGCCATCGCAGTCATTGTCAATATGATCACACTTGTCAACAATATCAGATTGACTTTCACTTACACACTCCACACCGCTGCCATCTGCTTTGCAGGTAAATATGCCATTTTTACACAGATCACTATCAACAGAATCACAGGCTTTGCCCAAATCAGCATGGGTTTCATCGATTTCTCCGTCACAGTCATTATCTTTATAGTCGCATCTATCTTCTAACACCTGGTAATCAACGCCATAATCAGAAATTTCACACTCCATCCATGCTCCCACGCACCGTTTGGTGCTGCCGGCGCACACCCCTTTTTGTCGACTGCACAGCGGGCCCAGGCATTTTAATTGACCGGCCTTACATACCATCACTCCATTAGTGCAAAGAGGGGAGCCCTCCACACTGCAAATTCCACCGGTGATATCTTCATCAGTCATGCCATCACAGTCATTGTCAACATTGTCACAAAACTCGGTGGTAACAGCCCCGCATTGGCCGCAAGCGTTTAGCAACTCCTCGTCTGTTTTTCCATCGCAATCGTTGTCTTTGCCATCGCAACTGATTTCCGTGGTTTCATAACCAGGGATATCTGTGTAGATCGGTTCAACCCAACCCTTGGCGCCATTGCACACTTTCTCTTGGCCAAGACAGACCCCCAATATTTGTTCTGCCGGCATGGTTAAACCCTCATCAGTCTTACCATCACAGTCATTGTCCTTGTTATCGCATATCTCGGCGATTGGGTCTATTTTGCCGGAACAATCGCCGAATTTACCCTTTTGGTCACAAACCTGCTCTCCCAAACTGCATTCGCCGATATCGCTCTGGCCACAGGACTGCTTGTCACCGGCCTTGCATGTGCACCCCCCGTCAACCTTGCCGTCACAGTCATTGTCTTTGCCATCGCAAATCTCTGTGACTGGTTCCACATTGCCCTGGCACTGGCTCCATTTATCGCCCTGTTGGCAAACCATCTCTCCCTTTTTACACTCTCCCTGGTTTGAACTGCCGCACTCCTGTTTGTCACCAATCTTGCACACGCAGCCCTTATCTGTAACCCCATCGCAATCATTGTCAATTCCGTCGCAAGACGTTTCTGAGGCTTCATAACCTGTTATATTTGAGTAATCAGGCTCCTGCCAACCATTAATTCCGCTGCACACTTTTACTTGACCTACGCAGACTCCGGCGGTCTTACTGGCATCAGCAGCCGATAAATCCTCATCTGTAGCGCCGTCGCAGTCGTTGTCCAGACCATCACAGACTTCATTTATGGGCTGGCATTGGGTTGTTGGAACTACATTTTTATTTTTTGGGTCACTCCCATTGGCAGATTCATGGTAATTGCTAAATCCATCACCATCATCATCTGGATAGACCGGTGGTCCCGAAAAATCTTGTTCAGTAATCTCCATCTCACCGGAAAAATCTTTGGCAATATTCTTTTGTGCTTTGTATATGGCTAAAATCAGACCATCATTATCTTTGACATTATGTTTAACGGTAAAAACAAATAAACACACTCCTTTTGCTTTTTCTCTGTTATTAACCTTAAAAATAACATCGCCTTTGACATCAGGGGTTTGATTGTTATCACATATTGTATCGCCCCCACAGGTCAAGGTCAGGTTGACTTGAAAACTCTGTTTGGAAAGGCCGGATAATTTTTCAAATAATGGCGCTAGTCCAATACTGGTTCGCAACGGTTCAAACTCACCTTTTTGGGAGGAATCGAGGCAGGAAAGATTACCTGAAATCATTAATAGAAATAGAACAGACAAAAAATATACGATTTTTTTGGGCATTTATTAACCTCATTGAATAGGCGGATTGGGAACATTGAATTTTACACTAAAATCTTTATTGCCTTCAGAAGAACCTCCCGGATCCGAGGGGATTTCATCACCACCGGTCATCGCCACAATCCCGGCCGCTCCTCCTGCTACCACAACCCCCGCCAATGTCCACACCCACCACTTTTTGTACCAGGGCTTTTTTTTAGGCGCTAACTTAACTGCTTTGGGCAAACTTGATGGAAAACTCATACCTTTTTCCACCTCCTTTACCGAACCTATACCCATTTTTTCTGGATGCAGTTTGAGTTTGGTCATCTCCAGCACCAGAGGCTTTTCTTGACATTTTTCAATCGCCACTTCTTTTTCAATTGGCACAAAACCGTTTTTCTTCACATAAATACGGTGTTTTCCCGCAGAAACATCTATTAATTGTTTTTTTGATGCTGTAAAATTTTGTTTATCAATTATTACCTGAGCACCTTCCACATTCATTTGCAAGGTTATTTTGCCATGCCTCTCTTTATAAGCCAGGTCATAAAAAATTTGTTCAATGATCTCTACAGCCAACTGATGATGATCCAAATTTTTTATCACTTTGCTGAAACTCTTTTCCACTTTGGCAGAGGATACTTTAAAATACTGACTCTCAAGACTAAAATTTTCACCGAGTTTCATTGGAGTAATAAAAAATAGGCTATCTGCCTGCAACGTCTGAGCAGCATCGAGACAAGCTATATCTGTGTTGCAATCAAGCAAAGTCTTGAAAAAACCGTGCTTTAGTTTTCTGCGGGCTTCGACACCTGAGATAACTTCAAAAAAACAAAACTGATCCAGTTGGATTTCCACCTGCTGTTCAAGTTTCTGAACTACTTCATCACTGACGCCGATTTTTCCCATTGTAACCACGACAATCTTTTCTTTTGCCATGGATAAACAAGGGATAAGCAAAAGAGTTACAATTATTATATAGAAAAAAATCAATCGCCATTTCTTAAAACATTTTTTTTCGCTTATCATCTTTGTATTGCCTATTTTGCTAATTAACTATTTAAGACTCTCGAAACCCCGGTTGAGTTCTCTGTTCATCAAATCAAATTTTTTTTGGACCAAAAACTGCATAATCTTTTTGGTCAAAGCGTCAAATTTTTTGGCCTGGTTAGTGCTCAATTGTCTTATTTTTCTTTGCTCATTCAGACGATTCATTTTTTTCCAGACAAAATTACGGTCAATTTGTATGGCACGGGCATACTCAATCGTCTTTTGGGAATATTCAACAGCCTGTTGATATTTTTTATTTCGGCCCAACAGCATACATCTGGCCCATAAATTATCCAATTGCCGGTCATCGCCCTTTATTATTCCCCGGTGTTTAAATACTCTTATTACCTTGCGCATGTTTTTTTTATATAAAGAAGAAATATTCTCTTTTTGGTGATTATTGGTTTTTAACACCGCCACGTTTCTTCGTTTTTGTCTCTCTTTAATTTTCGATACCCTTGCCCGTGTTTTATTCAAATTTGACTTATGCAGCGCTCTTTTTTGATCATCAGCCTTGATTATTTTCAAATTTTTACCTGGGGGTTTTTCAAGTTTATTCTGCGGCGCTTCCTTTACACCATCCAAAGTATTCTCTTTTTCTTCACCCAATTTATGAGCCTGTTTCTTAAATTCATCTTTTAAATCTATGGCTTCGAATGCGTTAATCTTTTGGGATGAAGTTGTTGTCGATTCAGTATTTCCAACCACATCCGTTTTGTTTTTATCATCAAGATCATTTCTGCTGCCAGCTTTTTGGTCCACAGGTAAAAGAAAAATCAGTGAAACCACAGTCACGATTAAAAGAGTGGCGGCAATGCCGGTAGCCAGAAGTTTCCGCCTGCTAAAACCTTTCATTTTTAGAAAATCGGTAAAACTGATGGATGAAGAACTAAATGAAGAGTTATAGGTAGTTTCTTTTTGCTGTTCTTTTAACCGAGCGACACTGTAACTTTCGCTGGCGGTTGTCGGTTGATAGGAATCAGAACACCGTTCTCCTTTTAACATTTCGTGAATTCCATCCGCCTTTTGCTGCTCCATCATGGCAACAAACCGTTTCATCACTGAAGTTGAGGTGATTAACTCCCTAAAGGAGATACTGTTGTGAAGGTCTTCAAGCATCTCATCAATGGATTGATAACGCCTTTTGGTCTGCACTTCCAAAGACTTCATCACAATAGCGTTAATATCTCCAGGTATCTTTTCTTCTGGTCTCTGTGGAGGCTTTATTGATGGATAACTGACAGTTTTCAATAACGAAACCTGACTGTCACTTTGGTAGAGTTTTGTCCCGGTTAAAAGTTCATGAAAAAGAATACCCACCGCAAAAATATCACTTCGTTGATCTATTTGGTCGCCTCGGGCCTGTTCTGGTGACATATATCCAATTTTGCCCAGAACTATACCTTCTCTGGTCATACTTACATTGGAAGCTGCCTTGGCAATGCCGAAGTCCATTATCTTAACTTCGCCATGACGAGAAATGAGAATATTCTGAGGGCTGATATCCCTGTGAATCAGTTGTAATGGATGACCATTTTCATCAATGAGCCGGTGAGCATAGGCGAGTCCTTCACAGATTTCGTTGATGATATATAAAACAATACTCAATGGAACTGTAATGTTACGCCGGTCGCACTCCCATTGCATCTTGCGCAAATCCATACCATCGATAAATTCCATGGCCAGGTAATACTCACCACCCACTTCACCCACATCAAACACCTGAACAATATTTTTATGGCTTAAATGGAGACTCAGCCGGGCTTCGTCAAGAAATTTAGTGATAAAATCCTTCTGATGCAATTCTGGTAGAATTTTTTTAATGGCTAGACGCTTTCTGATCCCCTCCAGAGTTTCAGAAACTGCCAGAAACACCTCTGCCATACCGCCCTGGCTTATTTTGTTTAGTAATTGGTATTTACCAAACTCTCTTGGAAATCCATTTGAATCTGCCATGTTTTCAGCCCTGGTTAAAATCCTATTTACGTTTCTTGTGTAATGGTGGCGGTAATGGAGGAGAATTTGGATCTGGTGCGCGAATAGTTTTGATTATTGTAGGAATTCGGTCTTGCATTTTATTTTGGAATAAATCTTGGATATTGGTTGTTTTTGTAGGCGTTAATGGAAATTGGATGGCCGAGTTATTTTTTTCATGGCTATCGAAAAAAGCAGGGACTTTACCGGTAACCTGAGTTTCTTCCTCTCGTCCCAAAACTTCATAGACCATCACCTGCTGGGATTTTCCTTTTAATTTAGAGACACCTACTTTTCGGAACTCAAACAAAGTATTAACTTTTCCATATGTTGTATCTGCTATCAATATCTGATTTTCACCAGCCATACCTTCCAGCCGGGAAGCAATATTGACAGTATCACCAAGGGCAGTAAATTCCATACGGTGTTGAGAACCGATATTACCCACCATGGCTTTTCCTGTGCAAATACCCACATGGAGTTTTAGTCCGTATTTTTGTGCTAGCGGAATTCTATCGATAACCGCAATCATGTCCAGAGCGGCGTTGATAGCACCTTCCGCATCATTTTCCATCTTAAAAGGAGCACCAAAAATAGACATCACGCAGTCCCCGATAAACTTGTCAATAGTTCCTTTGTGGGAAAAAATTATCTCCACCACAGCGGAATAATATTGATTGAGCAATTGGGTCAAAATATCAGGAGATAATTGTTCAGTAAGCGAGGTAAATCCAGCAATATCGGCAAAAGAAACAGTCACTAACTCCTCTTTCATAACCGGAGTGATTTCGCCAGAAGAAGAGATATCGTCGATTAGTTTTTCAACCACTTCGGCGTTGTGAAAACGAGCCAGATTGCGGCGAATAACTATCTCTTTGCTTAGTTTTTCGTTCAACCTTGACTTTTCAACCGCACTGGATATTTGGTGTGAGATAGCAGTCAGTAAATCCAAGTCACCTTCCAGGTAGTGATTTTTACTACCGCTCCTGGAGAGATAGATCGCCCCAATAACCATATCGCCTTTCCACATAGGCACACAGAGAGCAGAGGTAATCCCCAGCGAAAAAATGCTCTCGCTGGCCTGAAAACGGGCATCATCTCTGACATCCATGGACAACACGCCCACCTTTTGCTCCACCACTCGATTCAAAATCGAATTACTTACCGGGAGGCAGTCCTGGTCTGCCTCATCATTGGCAGCAAAGAAGTCAGGTAGTTTCTTTACCATTGGGATCATTGAATCATCTTCTTCATCCTTGACAAACAAAACACCGGTATCTGCGGTAATGGTTTCCAAAACCATATACATAATTTCTTCCAGCAATTTTTCCTGGTCAACGATTCTATTAATTCTTTCACTTACCCGGAAAAGAAGTGCCAGCGATTCAAATTCGGAAAGTTGACCTTTATTTTCTGCAAAGGTTTGCGCAGGCTTTTGATGCAGAGGATGAAAAAGTGTTTTCTCCCCGGATTTAATTATATAGTTATCGGTGACATCTTTGACGATTTCACTGGTGGGAATATCCTGATAGTCAATCTGATTGTCTTCAGGTAAAATTTCCTCCTCTTTTTTCCGAAGAATAATTTGGTTGTCGCCTAGACGAACAATATCTTCGAGTTGCAGAACAGAAACCTTTGTTTTTCTTTCATTCAAAACAAATCCGTTTCTGCTGCCAAGATCCCTGATTTTAATTAGCGAATTGGTATTAGTTATTTCAACATGCCTTCTGGAAACAGATGTATCGTTAAAAACAATGTCACATTCAGGAATCCGGCCAACGATAATCGACCCTTCCGGCAAAGAGAAAAAATATTTCCGTCCGTCTGATTGAATTACTTCAAGTTCATACATACTGGTATTCATACTTTATGTAAAAGGTGAAAAATATAAAAACAAGGTAAAATGCAATCCATGTGCTGTTTCAAAAAACCTTTTCTTTTACTCTGAAAACTCATAAATCGCATAGAGTAGCCTATGAGTATGATGGTTTATGTTTTCTTCTGGGCAATTATGACGAGATTTTCGACCCTCTAACAATCCATCACTTAATAAAACACCCCCCCATATTTTTAATTGGTCATTGGTTAATTTATTATGAAGATCTTTCCATTTTTCAGATGTCTTTCCTTTAGGTATTTCTTCATTTTCTGAATTACACCACCAATCAGCAATGTTGTCATCCCAGGTTGTAGCAACTATTAAACCCATTGGTTTATTTTTTGTTTTTTTTAATCTTTTTTGGATGTCTTCAGCAAGATGGTCCTGTATTAAACTGAAATCGCATAGCCGATGGATATCCATGACAATTTTTTGAGCGCAGTCAGCAGAATATAACTTTTTCACCTCTACCCTTATTTCGTAACCTTTTAATGGTTCTAAAGCCAATAGATCAATATGACCTTGATCCTTTAAAAGAGATTGACCATAAATATATAGGCCAGCACTTAAAAAAACGCTACTTAAATGATGAGTAATATTCAACTCAGGAATCTCATTTTTATTTGCTACTGGCCAGTAATAAAACAGGGATTCTGACAATAAAACACCGGCTTTTCGAACAAGTCTCTCTACATCGTATGCATCCATTTGACGGACCATTATAGTTTTGGATTACTTGAGGTTGTTTAATTTAACAATTATAACCATAATTATTAATATTAGCAAAGAGATTTAAGCGGAAAAATGATTAAAAGCCACTAGTCCCCAAGTTCCATGTTTCCAGGTTGATTTTTGCAGAATATTATTCTAGGCTGGGATCATCAAAATCCCCAAAAAAAACAAAGCAGAAACAAAACAGAAGCAGGTAAACACGGAAACACGTAAACATCCATAGACACCGAAACAAAGTAACAAAGAAACACGGAACCAAACAAAATATGACCAAAGCAGACCTGATAGACACTCTGGTAGAAACCTTCGGCACTAGCACACTCGGCTCAAATGGCTATTCCCAGACCGAGTGCGCCGAGCTGGTAGAGATCTTCCTCGACAGCATAAAGGAGTCCCTGGCCGCCGGCCACGACGTGAAGATCTCCGGCTTCGGCACCTGGCACCTGGCAGGTGCGGGAGAAAGAGGAGCGTATGGGGAGGAATCCTCAGACCGGGGAG
>CAZTWC010000161.1:3557-8189 GCA_964617105.1 uncultured Myxococcia bacterium | reverse complement strand
TTATCCTTATACTAAGTCGCACCGGACCAAACATGTCTCGCATCCCAAATTCTATTTTTTTGATCGCGGGGTTGTTACCGCTTTGAGAGGAGAACTGTCAACTCCTTTAGTTCCCGGCACCTATCCCTATGGAGATGCCTTTGAGCATTTTGTTATTCTAGAAATAAAAAAACAGATCGATTATGGTAATCGAGAAATCAAAATGAGTTTTTTCAGAACTAATGATGGCGCCGAAGTTGATCTGATTTTAGAGGTGGAAAATGAGATATGGGCAGTGGAAATAAAATCTTCCAGCCAGCCTACTTTAAATAGATTGAGGGGCCTGAGAAGTTTTATGAAGGACCACCAGTGCGTTCGGGCCATATGTGCCTGCTTAACCCCACGTCCATATATGGATAGCGGCATAGAATTTCTAAACTGGCAAGAGTTTTGTAAACAATTGGGATAGCCACGGCCGTAATTGACTCCAGAGGTGTGGTAGTGTTCGAGTGAACTTGATAGGGATTTTAGGGCAGTTGAACAACCGATTATTGTACCCGGCTAATCGAACTCTACCCGCCAGAATCAATAGATTTTCTTTAGCCAAAATGCTATAATTTATTCTTTATTTTAACCATTTTCAACAGGTGAAGGAGCAATCAGTTTCCTTCGATTACCCGAAGAGGATTCCATGAACAAGTTGAAAGGATTTATCTATCCCAACAGTATTGATGAAGCGGTGGATATTATCAAACATAGCGACAGCAAGGTGGAGCCCATTGCCGGCGGCACCAGCCTGGCCCGAAATATCAATCCCCGGGTGGAGTGGCTGATGGATATCACCACCATCGGTCTTAATTATATCAGCCGACGCGATAAACATACTTGTATTGGCGCCACCTGCCGGGCCACTGATATTGATAAATCTGAATTGCTACTGGAGGTGGGCGATGGTTTTCTAAACCGGGCCGCTTCCCGGGTGGGTTCCCAACCTATCAGGAACATGGCCACCATAGGCGGTAATATTATGCAGACCTATCCCTGGTCCGATTTGCCGCTGCCATTGATGTGTCTGGGGGCAAAATGCCTGTTTTTAGGACCAGAAGAGAAAATTATTGATCTGGAACAACTCTACAAACCCCATCCCCGCAAAGTTATTGGCCGCGATTACTTATTAAAAGAGATCTATTTTGAAACCCCATCGCTGGAACGGATTGGAAGTTACCAGACCTTTATAAGGACCGAAGTGGACTATGCAATGGTTTCAGTTGCCTGCCAGGCCTTTATTAAAGATGGGAAATTCAAAAATGTAACCATAACTGTTGGCGCCTATCATCCCATCCCTTTTAGAGTGAGGGTGATAGAAAAAATGCTGGAAGGATTACCGGCTAACAAAAAGAGTGTCACTGAAGCATCCCACCTGTTTAAGGAAAATTATCAACCAACCACAGATAACCGTTGCACCTTGACCTATAAGCAGGAGATTGCCTCTGTACTGTTGGAGCGAGGGTTGCTGGACTGCCGGGGATAAATGATTACAACCGGTTTAAGATTATCGAATATTGATGGATTAGTATCAATAATGATCAATAGCCAAGAAGAGAAAAATTATGAAGATTGAAGTTACTATAAACGGTTTTAAGAAATATTTGGAGGCAGAACCTGGCGAATTGCTGGTTGATGTTTTACGGCGAGAGGGGTACGTGGGAGTTAAAAAGGGGTGTGATGACGGTTCCTGTGGAGCATGCACAATTTTAATGAACCACAGAGCCATCAATGCCTGCTTGGTGCTGGCAGGTCAAGCCAAAGATAAAGCGATCACCACTATTGAGGGACTTGGTACCCTGGATAAACCTCATGTTTTGCAGGAGGCTTTTGTGGATGCCGGTGCTGTGCAGTGCGGTTATTGCACACCGGGAATGATTTTGTCTGCCTATGCCCTGTTGGAGGATAATCCCAGCCCAGATAGGAAAGATATCCTCAAGGCTTTGGATGGCAATCTTTGCCGCTGCACCGGCTATGTAAAGATCGTAGAGGCCGTGCAAACAGCAGCAGCGAAACTCAAGTAAGAAAAATTAGGCGGGGATAAATTTTCCGTAGTTGGAGCAACCAATGAAAAAATCAGATGCAAAGCAATTCAAGGTGGTTGGAAAAAATATTACTAAAAAGGACAGTATGGCCATGGCCACCGGGCAACCTCTTTTTACCGCGGACATATTACCGCAAAATATGCTATATGCCGGTATGCTTTGGAGCCCTTTTGCCCATGCCCGCATCGAGGATATCCAGGTAAAAGAGGCCAGGGCTGTTGAGGGCGTGCAGGCGGTTTTAACCTACCTGGATGTTCCCAGGGTGGCTCATACCACTGCCGGGCAAGGGTTTCCGGAACCTTCTCCTTATGACACTTTTATGCTGGACAACAAGGTGCGGTTTGTTGGGGACCGGGTGGCGGCGGTGGCGGCTGAGAGTTTAGAGGCGGTTCAGGAAGCGCTCAAATCGATTAAGGTAAAATATGAGCAATTGCCAGGTGTATTTGATCCGGAGAAGGCCCTGAAAGAGGGGGCGCCGGTTATTCACGATGAGCCGGAAGCCAAGGTGATTATCCCCATAGAATATAAGCCCGAAAGAAACCTGGCTGCCCATGTGAGCATGGAGATAGGTGATGTGGAGGGGACATTAAAAAAATCTGATTATACCCTGGATTACACCTACAACACCCAATATGCTCAGCATACTCCCATAGAACCCCATGTAGTTTTGACTTACAAAGATGAATATGGCCGATTGGTTATTCGAACCAGTACCCAGGTTCCTTTTCACGTTCGCCGTATTGTGGCCCAGAGACTGGAGATACCCACCGGGCAAATCAGGGTGATTAAACCGCGGATTGGCGGTGGATTTGGAGCCAAACAGGAGGTGCTTTTAGAAGATATTTGCGCTGCCCTGACCTTGAAAACCGGCCGGCCGGTGCTGTTTGAGTATAACCGCAGGGAGGAGTTTGTCAGTTCCAGAACCCGTCATCCAATGAAGGTCAGGATCAAGACCGGTTTTAGCAAAAAGGGGAAATTGGATGCCCTGTCTATGGAAGTTTTAAGCAATACCGGCGCCTATGGCTCTCATGCTCTTACTGTGCCGTGCAATTGTGGCAGCAAGTGTTTGCCACTTTATAAAACCAATAATGTGGCCTTTGATGCCAAGGGAGTTTATACTAACTTACCGGTGGGCGGTGCCTACCGTGGTTATGGGGCTACCCAGGCCGCTTTTGCCATGGAGGTTCACTTTGATGAAATGGCCCATATCCTGGGGAAAGATCCTTTGGAATTCAGGCGACCGCTTTTTATTCAAAGTGGTGAGAGTTCACCGGTGTTCCAGGCTCTGGGAGAAGGAAAAGAGGGAGTAGAGCAAACCATTGGTTCCTGCGGTATTTTGCAGTGCATTGAAAAGGGGGCAGAGGCAATTGGCTGGAAAAACCGGGACAGATGTATAGGTAACGGTGATTTGCGCCAGGGCATGGGAGTTGCCTGCCTGATGCAGGGGTCCAGTATCCCGGAGATCGACATGGGCGCCGCGTCACTAAAGATGAATGAAGACGGATCTTTCAATCTGTTGGTGGGAGCCACCGACCTGGGAACCGGTTCAGATACTATCCTGGCTCAGATAGCGGCAGAAGAGTTGGGAATCAGTGCTGATCGGGTGATAGTTTACTCTTCAGACACCGATATGACCCCTTTTGATGTGGGGGCTTACGCTTCCAGTACCACCTATCTCTCCGGATCAGCAGTGCAAAAGGCCGCCCGTAAGGTGAAGGAGCAGATCTTCCAGGTAGCTGCCAAAATGCTGAAGGTCCCGGCGGATAAAATGGAGATCAACAACAATCTCCTCAAGACCAGTGACGGCCAGGAGGTGGATTTGAGTAAGGTGGCTATCCACTCTCTTTACCTGTCGGACCAGTTTCAAATCGGCACCATTGCCTCCCATATCACCCATAAATCTCCACCGCCTTTTTCAGCCCACTTCGCAGAGGTTGAGGTTGATATTCGCACCGGTAAGGTAATAGTGCTCAAATATGTGGCTGCCGTTGATTGTGGCACCGCCATAAATCCAAAATTGGCCGAGGGACAGACCGAGGGCGGAGTGCTGAACGGCATCAGTTACGCCCTTACCGAAGAATATCTGTTTAACCGGCATGGCAGGATGCTCAACAGCGATTTGGGTAATTACAAGATATTTTCCACTGCTGATTTGCCCAGGATAGAAACCATCCTGGTCCCTACTTATGAGGATACCGGTCCCTTTGGAGCCAAGAGTGTTTCCGAAATCTGTATCAACGGTCCCTTGCCAGCCATTTCCAATGCAATTTTCAATGCCGTAGGCGTTCGGTTGCGCACCGCCCCTTTTACACCAGAGAGGGTATTGCAGGCTATTCGGGAAAAAAAGTAATCCCTTTATTGAGTGAGGATATCCAGCATGGCCAATAACCAGGTGTTGCTGTTAGCGGCAGCCGGCGCCTCCACCAGGATGGGGCGGGATAAAATGACCTTGCCTTTACCCGGTGGTCCTATGCCGTTGCAAATAATTGACAAGTGTTTGCAGGCAGATATCAACTCAATAGTGGTGGTGATTTCTCCTAATCAGAACCGGTCAGGCGGACTA
>CAZTWC010000161.1:0-3520 GCA_964617105.1 uncultured Myxococcia bacterium | reverse complement strand
CCCATCTCTCTTTGAGTATCATTACCAACCCACACCCGGAACAGGGGATGCTCTCCAGCCTTCGGATGGGAGTTAACCAATTACCCCGGAGTATTGAGGGAGTTTGGATTCATCCGGCTGATTTACCTTTGGTAACGGTGGAAACTTACCAACAGTTAAAGACTTTCTGCCAGGGTTTGGGCAAGGATAGAACTCAGCGGCTTATCGCTCCTTTATTTAAAGGACAAAAGGGGCACCCTGTTTTTTTCGGTGCCAAATACTTCCCCTCTTTCTTTCAGGCCCCCTTACAGGTAGGCGCTCGCTGGATTACCAAAAAATATCGGGACAGTTTGGATTTGGTAGAAGTTGATGACCAGGGGATTTTGCAAGATATGGATCGGCCTAAGGACATTGAGCAGTATTTTTCATCCCCTTGATGATAATCCGAATTTCATCAGCATGGGGATTGTGGGGTTCCAGTCTGAGGTAGTTCTGGTATGTCCTTTTGGCCTGGCAATGATTTTGTTGTGAATAGTGGTAATGACCCAGCCACAGGTATGGTTCTGGATGTTTGTTGTTACTGGACAGAGCTTTTAAGGCATGCTCGCTTACTTTTTGTAAATCATCCAGTTCAAAATAGCAGCGGCAGAGGGCCAGGTGAATATCCGCATCCCGGGGATTAATTTGTAAGGCCTTTTTATAGGTGGTTACAGCGAGTTTCAGATTTGATTTATCTTCCAGGCCGACTCCTTTTTTAATCATCTCCAACACCTTTTGCCGTTGGTTCTCGTCCAGGGTGGGCGGCGATGCCCCCACTTCGGACGGCAGATCAATATCATTTGATTTTTCATTGTCGTCCGCCTGGGTTCCCCTGGGGACGATTTTTTTTATTTCCTCCAAAGGTTTTTTGGCGTTGGAAAAGGAGGGGAACAGTTCCTCCTTTCTGTTCTGGCCAACTTTCCCATGTTCCTGCTTGAGCATCTCTTTTAAAGACAAAGATTCCTGGCTGACGCTCTCTTTTTCCTTTTTCATCTCCTGGTAAAACCAAAAAATGCCAACAGTAAAAATAGCCCCAGAAATTATTAAAAGTAAGGTAATGATAAGGCGGCGCCGGGCCAGATTTTTTTGGTATTGGGCAGTAGCAAAAAGAATATTTTTGTGGGCCAATGGGGTAAGTTGGGAAGCGACATTTTCCGGACCCTTGTTTTTTGCCTTATGTTGACCGGCGGTATTCATTGGTAATTTGCAACTCGTAATTCAAATTCGAAAGGTCTATGTTCAGCGCTTTTTATTGCCTTTACGACCCTTTAATTGTTTGAGAATTTTCTGGGCTTTTTTGGTTAAGGGAGAGTTTTTATACTTTTTAATAAGTTCGGTCAAAAAGGTTTTGGCTTCCTTTTTCATGCCCAGTTTTAAGAAGGATTGAGAAATTTTAAAAAGAATCTGGTCATTAAAGTGGTTGTCCGGATATGTTTCTCTGATATTTTGGTAACTTATTATTGCTTTTTGATATGCTTGCCTGAAAAAAGCCATCTCACCTTCCAGGAATAACACCTGGGCTTCCAGGTGGTGAGATGGCCATTTTGCTTTAAATTCGTTACACAGTATAGCGGTGATACCGTACTCTTTTTGGACAAAATAAGAGTTTAATAATTCAAAGAAATTTTCTGGCTGTTCCGGACGTTTCACTCCGGATAAAATTTCGCGCTGCTGATTTTTACCGGCATCATCCAGGGTTACCGATTCCTTGCTGATTTTTGTGACCTGACTTTCAAAATTCTTTTCTAAATTTTTTAATTGGGAAACCTGTTTTCCCATAACTTCCAGCCGGTGTTGCAACAGTTCCAATTTTCCGGTGGTTTGCTGAAGGTTTTTAATCATCTGTTCTAACTGAACGCCGAAATTAGCATCAGTCCGCCGGGCCACTTCGTTAATCTTGTCCAGCATTTTTTTTACTTTTTTAATTTTTTTATCTAAAAGTCGCTGCTGCTCCTTCATGTTTTCTCTGGTAGCGTCAAATTGACCCTGCAGTGCCCGGATGTCGCTCATCATCTGTTCGCCCTGCTCTTGGTGAACCCAGCAGGAACAGAAGAAAAAAGAGAAACAGAAAAATAGTGTACAAAAGTATTTCATATTTGATGAATCTATTCTCAACTAAGAAATAAGAATCGAAATAAGGAGTTATTCAGAAATTTCGAACTCTACTCTACGGTTTTTAGACCAGGCTTCTTCGCTGCTCTCTGAATCCAGCGGCTTCTCTTCACCATAAGAAACAGTGTCTATGGCCTTGGGAGCAATTCCCATGTTGGTCAAATAGCGTTTAGCAGAATTAGCTCTTTTTTCACCCAGGGAAAGGTTATACTCGGTGGTTCCTCTCTCATCGCAGTGGCCTTCGAGTTTGAGGCGAAAATTGCTTTTGGTTTTTAGGCAACTGACATTAGTGTCCAATCCTGATTTGGCATCATTCCTAATATTATAGTCATCAAAGTCAAAATGGATTCGGCTCAAATCACACTGGACAACTTCTTCCTCCACCGGAGGAGGAGTTTCAGCCTTTTTTTCTACGCAATTATTCTCCAGGCACTCCATCCCTTCGTTGCAGTCAGTATCCACTTTGCACATTACATCATCCACGCATTTTTGGCCCTCACACTTCATGCCAGTTCCGCAATCACTATTTTCAGCGCATTCCGGGACACATTTTTGGTCGCGGCAAACCAGGGGTTCCTGGCAGTCTGAGTCGGCACGGCATTCCGGCTTGGGGACACAGCGGTTTTCTTCGCATATCTGCCCTTCAGGACAATTGCTGTCATCTCGGCATTGCTGACATTTTTTATCCACACAAACCTCTTTGTACTCAGCGCAGTGGTCATCGTTTTCACAGAGGGGATACTTGGGACGGCATCCAGTAAACATGAAAGCCAACCCGATAATAGCCACAGCCGCCAAAGCCCACCTGGAATAATAACTCATGAAAAGACCTCCCTTATATTAAAATTAAGTTTATATTTATAAACAAATGATCAGTCAATTTTATTCATAGAAATCATTTAGAGTCAAGAAAATAGTTCTCTCTTTTAGCGGCCCATCTCTTTAGATGGTTTGGCTATGGATATGATGCAGGAATCAAAATCGATAAAAGTTCGGGCTGCTTCCAAAACATCCTGTTTGCTTACCGAGTTTATTTTTTGGCAATAATCATCAAAGTTTTGGTAATCCAAATCGTATAGAAGGTTGTAGGCCAACAGGGCAGCCCGGTAAGAATATTTTTGTAAAGAGATCTGAAAATTTCCATTAAGATAGTTTTTTGCTCTGGATAACTCCTGCTCAGTGATCATCTCCTGCTTTACCCTGTTAAGTTCCTGCATCAAACAGTCGATGGTTTCGTCCACCCGTTGAGGACTGGTGGCCAGATAGATGGAGAAGTAACCAGGCTCAATTCCATCCATGGAAAATGAGGAGATCGAGTAGGCCATACTTTTTTTATCCCGCAATTCAATAAACAGGCGTCCGCCCTGTCCGGCCAGGATGGTATTTAATA
>CAZTWC010000160.1:0-8189 GCA_964617105.1 uncultured Myxococcia bacterium | reverse complement strand
AGCGAAGGGGTTGTCTACGTCAAGGCGGGACCCCGAAGGCCGGATCACGATGTCAGCATTCGGATCGATATGCGTACGTATCAACCATATGGAGGCCCAGGAATCAGGCTCCAGGCTTTGCCAGGTACCGTTTTTTTTGAGTTTACTTATTTTGAGCAGGAGCACCGGTTGTTTGAAATTGCGGGTGCCTTTGTATTTGAAGTTTTCTATACCTGCACTCTCCCGGAGTTCGTGAACCCGCATCTGCAACCCCTCTTCCGACACCATCACCTCATATTTTTCCCGGGCAAAACCATTGCCCAGCCAGTTCATCACAGCCACGTTCTGCTCTACGGTAGAGGTGGTATCTGCCTCCACATCCACCTTCCAAAAGGTGCAATTGCCCCCTTTGTCACCCCGAAAGTGCCAACTTTCGCCCTGGGTAATACCAAACCATTTAAGTTCTTTCTTTTGGCTGCTGGTGGTATCAGATGAAGAACCTTTATCATCTGAGCCACAGGCCCCCAAAAACAACAGAACCAGAATAGATAAAAAAACTATATTTATAAATTTGCACCCTTTCATGAATTGCTCCTTTAAACCCTTTGGATAACTGATACCCCCAAAAAAATACCGCTGATTAAATTCCGGTTTGTCTGCTCCCGCTAAATAACCCCTGGCTCCATACTTTTGCCCAATACTATCAACGGAGCCCGGAAAGATCAAGAGGGATCGAGACGGAGCGTTTCGACCATCATCCACCAACCCTTGACAAAAGCAAAAAAATAAAGTTTAATTCTTATTCATTCAAACTTAAGGGCGATTAGCTCAGCTGGATAGAGCGTTGGCCTCCGGAGCCAAAGGTCGTGGGTTCGAATCCCTCATCGCTCGCCATAATAAGATCAAGGGGTTGGCAGAAATGCTGGCCCCTTTTTTCCCGTTGACTTTCCGAATTGTAGCCAATATAATCTCCTCCATTACAATTGATTTCAATATATGCCAAGATGTCTCAGTTGGCAGAGCATCGAAGATCTCATAATGCACAAGTCTTGAATTCGAATCTTATTCTTGGCTCCATTAGACACAAGGGGTTGCAGGACATCAGGTCTTGCAACCCCTTGTGTTTTGCGTATATGCCGGTCATGCGCTCAATAAAAGGAGAATAACATATCTATCCCTGGTTAATTAAATACGGTTCTTTCAGCGTCCCCTCCTATTTTACCCTGTTAATGCTGGGATTTATGGTAGGTACCTATCTGGCCTGGAAAGAATCCCGGCGCCTCAATATGGACCAGGATACCATTCTGGATCTCTCCATGCTGGTCTTGTTCAGCAGTCTTTTAGGAGCCCGGCTTTTGCACGCCCTGGTGGAAAAAGACCCATCCACTGGTGCTCCAATCCTCGGTTGGTATATTCAAAATCCACTTGAACTTCTTAAAATATGGCGGGGAGGATATGCTTTTTTAGGAGGATTTCTAGTCCCCATTCCGCTGTCTATATGGTTTCTTCACCGGCGTAACCTCAAAGTGTTGCCAGTGTTTGATTTGGCCGGAATGGCTACCCCTATCGGGCTGTTTTTCGGCCGCATCGGCTGTTTTTTATCGGGTTGCTGTTTTGGCAAACCTATTGATTTGCCCTGGGCTATAACTTTTCCGCACCATCACTTAACCAAAGGTGCCAGCAGTCTTCATCCCACCCAGTTGTATTCCGCTCTGGCCAATCTGCTGATTTTTCTCTATCTCTATCTTTGGCTTGGTCCCCGCAAAAAATTTGACGGCCAGGTACTGTGCCAATTTGTGATTTTGTATTCTATAACCAGGTTTACGGTAGAATTTTTCCGGGCCGACAACCGGGGGCTTTTTTTTGATGGGCTAATCTCCACCTCCCAACTGATCTGTGTACCTATGATAGCAGTCATCTCGATTATTTACTGGCGCCTCAACAAAACCTGATACAGTCCAATGAAATATCTCTTTTTCAGCATGATCATAACAATATTCTGTCTGGTACATCTCTACCTGGGCCGGAGAATGCTGACGGTTGCCTCTATCACTCCCCAAAATAAACGCCGGGGATGGGTGGGCCTGACTGCAATTTTTCTACTGGAGATTTGCGGTTTCCTTTTATATCGTCTTTGGCGATCGGGGCCAGTTCCTGGCTGGATCCAAACTCTATTGTTTTTCTCCTACACCATAATGGGATTTTTGCTGTTACTATTTTTTATCTATCTATTGATAGATCTGGCACGGTTACTCCGAACTTGCCCAGTATACTTAAAAAGATTACTAAAACCTAAAAATGTCAAAACTGGTAGCACGCAAGGGAAAAACTTCTTCAACCCTTCCCGCCGGCAATTCTTAAACTACAGTGCATCTTTTGGTCCTCCGATAATCTCCGCATGCCTTAACGGAGTCGGTTTTGCCGAAGCTCATCGCTCTCCGCGGGTAAGGCGAGTAAAACTGACTCTGGATAATCTTCCCAAGCAATTTGAAGGCTTTACCATTGCCCAGATATCAGATCTGCATATTGGGCCTACCCTTAAAGGCAATTTTGTCGAGCAAGTAGTGGAAACGGTTAACACTCTGGCAGCAGACATTTTGGTATTGACCGGTGACATGGCTGATGGACAGGTTGAATATACCCTCCCCTACCTGCGTTCATTGCAGCGTATTAAAACTTTGGATGGCTGTTTTTGGATCACCGGCAATCACGAATATTACTGGGATGCCGAATCCTGGTCCAGGGCAGCAACTTCATTGGGCTTTACTGTACTGCTCAATCGACACCGGGTAATAACCAGGAAAGGCGCCCGTATTGTAATAGCGGGAGTCACCGATTATAATGCCGGGCGGTTTATACCATCCCAACGCTCTGATCCACAAGCAGCCCTGGCTGGTTCCCGCCCTTCAGATGTAAAAATAATGCTGGCTCACCAACCCCGGAGTTGCAGGGCCGCCCGCCAGGCCGGCGCCAACTTGCTCCTCTGCGGCCACACCCATGGTGGCCAATTTTTTCCCTGGCACCTGTTGGTGAAAATACAACAAGGTTTTTTAGCCGGCTTATACCAATTCCAGGGGATGCCGGTTTATGTCAACCGAGGCACTGGTTATTGGGGACCGCCCCTGCGGCTGGCTGCCCCCTCGGAAATTAGCCTGTTCACTTTGACTAGAAAAAGTTAATTATCCCAGCCTTTTATTTCTATGGTAATATTATATCATCTAGTTAAAGTGATTTTCGGAGCAAATGATGGTTAAATCCTCATTATCCCCACAAAAATATGGTTGCATCGTAATTGGTGTTTCCCTGGGAGGAATAAAAGCCCTGCCAATTATCTTTTCCCAATTATCCGCAGACTATCACCTCCCCATAGTAGTGGTCCAACATATTCATTACCAGGAGAATGGATTCCTGTTTGAATACTTTAATGAACTCCTGGACCCCAGGGTAAAGGAAGCGGATGAGAAGGAGCAACTTTTAGCCGGCCACATTTACTTTGCCCCGCCCAACTATCATTTGCTCATCGAAAGAGATGGCAGTTTTTCTCTCTCCATAGACCCTATGGTAAGTTACTCCCGACCCTCTGTCGATGTCCTCTTTGAAAGTGCTGCTAGAGCCTACGGACCATCTTTGGTGGGTATTATTCTCACTGGCGCCAACCACGATGGCGCCCAGGGGATGAAGATTATCCATGATATGGGCGGTCTGACCATAGTCCAGGATCCTGAGGAAGCAGAATCGTCCTGTATGCCCATATCTGCTATTGCCGCCACCAAGATTGACCATATTTTAAAACTAAAAAAGATCGGCCTATTGCTGAAAAGTCTCCCAAAGCCCCTGGAGATTGATTCGAAAGGATAACACCGTGAAAAAATATAAATTGTTGATGATTTTAACATCTATGCTTTTGTTAAGCACTCTGCTGGTCTTCTGCAGCAGCAGTGGCGACCATACCCAAGATGAAGAGAGCCAAAAAGACGGGGGTGGGGATAAGGATGGTGATAAAGAAGATGAGTTGGAAACCCCGGCGCAGGGAAATACTCAAGACAGCAAAAAGTATACTCGAAAATTTATATTCCGGGGGGTAGGAGGAATATCCATGGGCGCTACCTCCTCGTTGATGATAGCCTTGAAGAATCCCACAAAATTCGATTTAATTTACGGCATGGGTGGGTACCACAACCTCACTTTTCTTCATCACTATTTCTCCAACCGAATTTTCAGCGGTTTTTGCCCTCGTAAACAGATTTTAAAGCACCTGAATCAAGTCAACCAGGCCAATAATCCAAATGTTTATTGCGCTCATCTTTTAAAACGGGAGCCTGGTGAGATGCCCTATGATTTCAACAATTTTTACTTTAACAACAATGGCGATACCTTTCACCGTACCTTCACAATTTCTGCTATGCAGGACATCAGTACCGCCCTGGGCAATTCTTTCTATTATAATCGATTTAATTTTTACACTCCTCCGGGAGTTCCAGCGGAACGACTTTTAACCCCCTCTAAGCAGCGCTGTAAAAATCCGTTGACTTTTACCAATTTTTACAACCGGGAGTACAACCCGGATGGTAAATATCCGGTGATCACCTTTTGCGATGGAGAGGAGTCGATAGCAGCCGAAAAGGAAAGTGAAGAGTGGTATGAGCAAAACGGCAAGTTCGATCCAACCCGGGAACATCATTTTCCAATTGAAACCATTTTGGCAGTTGATTACAACCAAAACGGCAAACGGGACTACGGTGAACCGCTGGTGATCAATGCCATGGAACGCTATAACGATATAGGTAAAGATGGACTGCCAGATGAAAAGGAGCCTGGTTATCAGGCAAATAAAAATCCCGACCCGGCTGGCGATAACTACCACTACCTGGATAATCCAGGTGGCACAGAAGATAACCATCAATACGATCCCGGCGAACCCTACGATGATTTCGGGCTGGACGGGGTAGATTGCGATATCCACGGCGGTGCCTGCGATTACGGTGAGGGCAACTATCGATTCGATATCTCTCCCAACCTGGAATATGCCATCACCAACGATTCCTACTCTAATCTAAAGAAACTGACCAAACAACAATTGTGGAATCTTTCTATTTATATAGATGCTGGGATCTACGATTTTTTCAACACCATGCTGGTAAGCAACCATTTTATCGGTTTGTTGAAGCAAAAAAACGCTCCCATAAAGATCTATGACCGCTTTACCAGTTTACCGGCTAAATCACAATACAGTGGCGGTTTTTCCAATACTTCTTTCGCTTCCAACAAAGTGGACTATCGAAAATTAGGGCGTTATTCATACTTGCGGTATGGTAATCCAAATGCATCCCAGGAAGATATACGCAATGGGGAAGGCGGACACTTAGGCACTATACCCCAACTGTTGTACCGCTACAGTATTGCTCACAATTTTATCAGTTATAACTGGCCCGATGGCGATTGGAAAAAAACAGAAAAAGAGCCTGACCAGGAGTTGGAGCAGTACGTAGAGATTTACAGTAAATCCTTAGAGGCCCTTACTGGTTTTTATGTGATTATTCCTCCCGGATATTACCGAAAAGAAAACCTTCGCAAGACCTACCCGGTGCTCTATTCTTTGCACGGCATTGGTATGGACATAAAAGGGATGAAAACCACCGGACTAATAAATGCATCCAGGATGGCGGCCGGCACTATGGCCAAAATGATCCAGGTATTTTCAGATGGCAAATGCTGCCTGTACCATCCCCAGGAAAAAAAACGTCACTGCCTGTTGAAAAATGAGGAGTACTCTCATTTGGATAGTAAAGGTTATATAAAGGAGTGCAACAAGGGTTCTTTTTACCTCAATGCCAGGGGCAAATGGCGGGAAGGTCCTAAATATGAGGATGCGCTGTTTGAGATCATGGATTATATCGAGAAAAATTATCGGGTGAAACCAGAGGGCGTCTATCCAGTGGATGCCCAGGGCAACCCCCTGGATATTGGGAAGATTGAGGACTAAACAGTTTGGCCCAATGTCCCTAAAGGGATCACCTCCTACGTGTCCGCATCGGTCTCCGTAGATGACTGACATCAGGACCCGGGACGGGCAAGAGCGATGCAGATGCGCCGCTATCGACCATAACGGACAACCGTCGAGAGTGGTGCAGATGCAAGGCGGACAAAACTATTTTCCCGCAGGGATGACATGCGCCGTCGGCAAGATGATGCGCGAACATCAGGTCCGTGACGGGCAACGAGAGCGATGCAGATGCGCCGCTATCGACCATAACGGACAACCGTCGAGAGTGGTGCAGATGCAAGGCGGACAAAACTATTTTCCCGCAGGCGTATAGATAATACGCCGAGGACAAAATAGTTTTGTCCAACGCCGCAGATGCGCCGCTATCGGCGGTTGTCAGCCTTTGTTGTGCATCCAGCGCTTAAGCAACGGCGTCAACAACAGCAGTAAAACGCCGGCGCCAATGGATGATCCAATTAGAAATACCCACAGATTCAATTGGTAGTGATGCACTATTGATTCCAGTCGTCCGGCCAGGTAGTCGGCCAGGGCGGAGGCGGCAAACCACAGCCCCATCATCATGGATACAGTACGGAGGGGCGAAAGTTTGGTCACCAATGACAATCCTATTGGAGATAGACACAATTCTCCCATGGTGTGAAGAAAGTAAACTCCTATCAACCAGCCTATACCAGCCTTGCCCTGGGCGTCAACGTCAGCCACTTGCTGACCAGCATTCATCACCATGAAACCCAATCCCAATATTATCATTCCTACCCCCATCTTGGCTGGAGTGGAGAGGCCCCACTTACTGCGGTCATTTTTAGACCAAAACATGGAGAACAGAGGAGCAAACATGATAATAAATAGCGGGTTGATAGCCTGGAACCAACTGGCCGGCATTTGCCAGGAGGCATCCCAGGGGAGAGGGATATGACGATCGGTTTGTTGGTCGGCAAAGAGGTTCATGGTGCCTCCAGCCTGCTCGAAACCCATCCAGAAAAAAATTACAAACAGACAAATTATCACCACCACTGCCAGTCGTTCCCACTCCTCGCGGGTAAAAGGTTCAACTTCACGCTTGTTGTTACGAATATGGGCCCAGGTTGCCGGCAAGGCAATAGCGGACACTCCGAAAGCCAATTTCAGCCCCCAGTACAGGGAATCCCACATTGGGCCCACTAATTTCCAGGCCTGCAAAATAATTACTACCGTCACTACTCCAGCCAGAATAAAGGCGCCGATATCCCGCCAATCTTTGGAGGTTAGACGAGTATCCTCGTTTACCTCGACTCCAGGGGGAAAGCCAGCCCGTCCCAAAAATTTTTGGCCCCAGACAAATATACACAGCCCGACTATCATCCCCACGGTGGCAGCGGAAAATCCATAGTGCCAACCGATTTTCTCGCCCAACATACCACAGACCAGAGGAGAGAAAAAGGCGCCCAGATTGATCCCCATATAAAAAATGGTAAATCCTCCGTCCCGGCGTGGATCATTTTCAGCATAAAGGCTGCCCACCAGAGTGGATATATTGGGTTTGAAAAAGCCGTTACCAGCGATTATCAAGCCCATACCCATAAAGAGGAGAGGCTGAAAAGCCATGGCTAAATGTCCAAGGGCCATCAGGGAGCCGCCAATGATGATAGATTTGCGGGCTCCTAACAGTTTGTCGGCTAAAAAACCGCCTAATACCGGGGTTAAATACACCAGTCCCAGGTATATAGCGTATATCCTCAAGGCTTCACCACGCTGATATTGCAATTGGTTTACCAGATAGAGAACCAAAAGTGCTCTCATGCCGTAAAAAGAAAATCTTTCCCAGGCCTCGGAGCAAAAAAGGATATATAGTCCTTTAGGGTGTCCCGCTACTGTTGTTGTTGTCTTAGCCATAACTGTTCCTCGTGTCTTTAGTAGTCCTACCTAAAACCTGTATTAAAAAACGTCAAAAGTATATCACAGAAGAAGAAAACTGCAACCAGGCCAAATTTGATTTTTGTCAACTCGGCATTAAAATGTGGGTGGACACTAGTTAACCAATGGTTGACAGAATCAGTGATTAGGGTTTAGAATTTAAAAATAAAATTGGGCCATCTTGGGTGAAAGGGTGAAAAATGTCAACTCGAAACATTGTTCTCTATCCATCTAAAATGTTAACCAGCTCTTGCCATGAGGTGGAGGTGGTGAACCAGGAGATAGAACAACTTATTGATGATCTGCTCCTGTC
>CAZTWC010000159.1:0-8207 GCA_964617105.1 uncultured Myxococcia bacterium | reverse complement strand
CACCAGAGCAGCCATGGCTTCTCCCACTATAGAGGCAGCCGGAACAGCGCAGCAGTCGCTTCTCTCCACTGCAGCCCGTCCTGTATTTTTGCTTTCGATATCTACGCTTTGCAAGGCAGAAATCAAAGTTGGAATAGGTTTCATGGCGCCATTTATCACCAGGGTTTCACCGTTGGATACACCACCTTCAATGCCGCCGGCGTTGTTGCTGGTCCGGCCGTATTTGAATCCGTTTATATCCTGGTTATAGTTAATCTCATCGTGCACTTTTGAGCCTGGTAGGGCGGCGCCTTTAAATCCGAGTCCAATCTCTACCCCTTTTATTCCCGGGATACTCATCATAGAAGCGGACAGAGATGATTCCAATCTTCTATCCCATTGACTATAACTTCCCAATCCGGGCGGAACTCCAGTGACCCGAACTTGAAAACATCCTCCCACCGAGTCGCCATTTTTACGGGCTGAATCGATGGCGGTTTTCATCTCTTCTGTCATGGTTTTATTAAGAGTTCGAACCTCCGATTGGTCAGCAATTAGCAACTCTTGGTCCTGGTAGTTGTTCTGATCTTCCGCCTCTCCAATTCGATAGACATAACTCAAAATATGGATATCAAAAAAGGAGAGAAGTTTACGCACCACCGATGCACAGGCAACTCTGGCGGCAGTTTCCCGGGCGCTGGCCCGCTCCAGCACATTACGCATATCTCTATGCCGGTATTTAACGCCGCCAGCCAGATCGGCATGACCGGGGCGGGGTAGTGTGACCCTTCGTTCAGTTATTCGGCAATCCGGGTCGGCGGTCATTATCTCTGACCAATTTTTCCAATCTAAGTTGGCAATCTGCATGCAAATTGGAGTTCCCAGGCTAATACCTCCCCGGATCCCGGAGAGAAAGAGCACCTGGTCTTTCTCTATTTTCATGCGTCCGCCACGTCCGTAACCACACATCCTGCGCTTAAGATGCGTATTAATATCATATTTGTCTATGGCTACGCCGGCAGGGATACCCTCTAAAATTACGGTAAGACCTTTGCCGTGAGATTCGCCTGCGGTTAAAAAGGTGAGCATATGGTTTTAGAAGGAATGATAATGTCTACTGGATAAAATCCTTAAGGTAATTCATGGGAATTATCTTAGGAGTAATAAATATCAGTAGTTCTGTTTTAGTACTGTTATCGGCTTCCCCTTTGAACAGCCAGCCCAACACCGGAATACGTCCAAACAGCGGAACCTGGTTGGTAGTTAAACTGGTTTTTTGAAAATAGATACCGCCAATAACCTTGGTGTCACCGTTATTAACCAATAATTCAGTAGTCCCCTGTTTTTTCAAAATAGAGGGATGACCGCGGACAGACCGAGTAAAATCAGGCTCATCTTTCTTAATATCCAATTTCATAAAAATCCGGCCATCGGAAGTTATGTGGGGGGTAACTTTCAATTCCATCAAAGCATCGATAAAGACAATTTCTGTACCTGCTGCTGAAACCGATTCAACCGGAATTGAGTAACCTTGCCTAATGGTGGCTTCTTTGTTGTCCAAAGCGATTATTTTGGGAGCAGAGATAACATCGATAGTACCCTCCTCTTCAAGGGCTGAGAGGACCATGTTCAAAGTTGCTCCGCCGGAGACACTACCCAAGGAAAATCCAAAACCTCCACCTTTGGCTCCATTGGTAACACCGGTGGGAATATTTACCGCCAGACTGTTAAGGCCCGCCCCGTTAAGGTGAACGGTATTGGGGAAAAGCAGGCCGGTGGAATTGCCTTTTTCCGGGCTCATGGATAGATCGCCCCCCCACTGGATACCAACTTCCTGTTTGATATTCCTTTCCGCCTCAACGATTCTGGTTTCAATTAACACCTGGGGAGTTGGAGTATCCAGTTTTTTTACCAACTCC
Organism: uncultured Myxococcia bacterium; assembly: GCA_964617105.1. Taxonomy (GTDB): domain Bacteria; phylum CAZTWC01; class CAZTWC01; order CAZTWC01; family CAZTWC01; genus CAZTWC01. The sequence continues at coordinate 6,309 of CAZTWC010000159.1, read as the reverse complement.
TCTATTTTAATCAATGATTCTTCTATATCTTTTACAATTAGAACATTGGTGCGTTTGTCCATGCTTACTTTGCCACGGTCGCTCAAAAGTTCCTTGACCTGGTTTTTGAGGGGAGCAGCTCGGCTGTAATTGATAGGGATAATTCGAATTTTCAGCGGTTCTAATATCTCCTGGGCTTTTCTTTCCTGCAAGGCCATTTTACTTTCCTGCTGGAGAACTTCTAAAGGGGCTACTCTGATTATATTTCCCAACCGTTGCTGTCCCAGTCCCTTGGAACTGAGAATAACATCCAGGGCCTGGTCCCAGGGGACGTTGTCCATTTTGATGGTAACTTGTCCCTGCACATCGTCACTGGTAATGATGTTTATATAACTAACATTGGAAATAAGCCTCAGCACATCGTGGATATCGATATCCTTAAACTCCAGAGAAATTCTTTTACCAGAGTATTTGTTGTCTTGAGTGCTGGAGAATTGGCCTGGTACTATTTTGTGAGCAGTGTTTACCGTGTGTAGACCGGCAAAAACAGAAGGTGATTTTTTCTGCTTGTTTAAAATCGTTTGGGCTGATTTTAATTGACTTTCGTCGGTTGGCGACATCCCCTTGGGAAAGAAGTACCATTTGATGGAACCATCAGGAAGGGCAATAACTTTTTGTTGGGTAGAATCACTATAAGTTGCCGATATAACAGTTGTAATATTATTGAAGGTATTCTTGGAAGAAAAAATGTCTATATTTTGGACGAGTTTGCTGGCGCTGCTGGTGTCAATACTTTTTTCCAGATGAGCGGGGATGGTACAATTTTGAAGTTCCAGGGTAAGTGAATTTTGGGAGGTTTGTATCACTTTATATTGTGGCAAACCATTTACCTTTAGTTTTACCATTGCCGCCTGGTTATTCCAAAAAAAATCCAAATAGTTAACTTGTAGTTTAGCGTTTGAAGAGGGAGATTTAACCAGTTTATCTTTGACCGGAGTGATATGGTTTTTGCCATGTGTGAAACTACAGGGATAAAACAGCAGAAAAACCAGTATAACCGACCTCAAAAAGCCTGAAAAAAATAGTTTACGCTGGAAAATGTTGCTAACCATGAAAAACTCCTTATTATTGCATATCTTCCGAATCATCTTTGTTCATTTTCATAAAAAATGAAGTTATAACTTTTTTACCGGTAAAGTCGCGATACTCTTCGTGGACAACTACTTCGGAAGACCTTATCAGTTTTACTTTACCGTAATTTTTTCCAATCAAGGCGCCCTGCCTGATTATATAACTTTGACCATCCGGATCTTCCACCATGGCTCTTGGTGAACTTATACCAGTAATGATCCCCACTATCTTGAGTCGATCCAGTTCATATTTTTGCAAAGGCGTAGGGGTAAAAGTAACCGCTTTCTTTTTAAAAGAGGTGAAATATGATTTGAAAGGGTCCCTTTTCCCTACTGGAGAGTAAAGGTAGATCTCTTTTTGCTGGATGGGTTCCACTTTTGGAGTGGTCAATTTATTTAGGGCTAATTTACGTTTATAGGATTTTTTTGGGGAAATGGGGATCGGGGTATATTCTTCAGCGCAGTTATGGAAAATTAGAACTGATAATACCATAACGCTAACGCTCCAAAGTTTTAAACCGGAATTGCTTTTCATTAAAATTTTCTCACTATCAGTTAAGTATTAAACTTATTTGGATTTTTTGGCCACCTTTGGTTTTCGAGTAACAAACCGGTAGGTAGTTAGTTTTAGTTTGGTATTCAATAGAATTTTATTATATTTTTGTCTGGATCCACTCATATCAATATCGCTGATATTTACAATCCTTGATAGTTTACTAATCCGGTCAGTAAATACGGCTATTTCATGATAAGTACCAACTATACTTAGATTAACTGGAACATCGGCGTAAAAGTCATTAACAACCTCTTCTAAAGGAGTAAATTCCAAAATCTGCAGGCCTGCTTTTTGGGCCAGGGAAGTTATTTTGCTAAGTAACTGGGGTATTTCACTTTGATTAGGAAGAAAACTAATGGCTTTTTTTAATTCTCCATCAACTTTTTCAAGTTCGCGATGAAATTTCTCCAAATTTTGAGAAATAGCCTTTTTTTGGATTAAATTTTGCTCCGCTGACCTCAGGGCCTCTTTCTTTTTTTGATGGAATTGTAGTTGAGGTTGGTAAATAATCAGGAAGAATCCTCCGCAAATAAATAACACTACAGCAGTCAACGCTAGAATTTTATTGCCCACGGAGGCTTTGGTGATTACATTTATTAATTCTTCCATCTTTTAAATATCCTTATTTTTCCATCAGGCTTTTATTTCACACTCTATCAAAAAACTATAGGTTATTACTTCAGTTTTATTTTCCTGCTTGGTGCTGATGGATTTTAAATGTAAGTTTTTAAAAATGAAGGATTTTTCTAACTCTTGCATAAATAGGCTAATCTCCTTGTTATCCAAAGCCATTCCTTTTAAAGTTAGAAAATTTTGTTCCTGGGTAAGTTGGGTTAGCCAAATTTTTTTGGGGACCCGGTTGCTGATTTCGTCAAGCATGCGCACCGGCCCGATTTTTTTTAACCGCAACTCATCTATAATTTTTAATTTACGCTCTGACTCCTTCTTTTTTTTTGTAAATGTGTTCGCATCACCTATAATTTTATCGTATTTAACGATCTCTTCTCTTACCACCTTTAATTTCACGGCTATTTCTTGGTTGAGTTCTTCTTGCATGTCATATACTACGTAAAGAGCAGCCATGACAATGATGATAAAGGTGATCAAAAGAGTTAGTTGGCGTTGACCTTTTCTTTTTTTCTTGCTCTTTTTTACCGGAAGAAGATTTATTCTTATCATAGTCATTTATCCTAAATGGGTATTATTCCTCTTTGGTGTTACGGAGACCGAGACCAATAGCAACGGCAAAAACCGGTGCGTTTGCCTTTATATACTCGGGTGAAAAATCTTTTTCGTTAAAATGTATTTTTAAAAATGGGTCTAGAACGTTTACCTGATACCCCAGCCGGTTTTGCATGATTTCAGGTAAATAAGGTATTTTGGCTGTGCCGCCGGAGAGGTAGATTTTACTGATGGAACTACCTTCGGAAGCAGAGTGGGTATAAAAGTCTAAAGAACGTTGTATCTCTCCGGCCAGGTTTTCCGAGACGCTCTTAATAATAGACTCTATTTTTTCTTTCAGGTGTTCCTTGTATCCTCCCAGTTTTAATTTTTCTGCTTCATCATAACTGACATTCATCTGCCGTTGTATCTCCTGGGTAATATTTTTTCCGCCAAAAGAGATGTCACGGGTAAAAGAGGGACTACCATTGGAAATAATGCTCAGGTTGATAATACTGGCCCCAATATTTATTAGACCTATGGTTGAATCCAGGGGTAAATCATAATTTGCTTCAAAGGCATTGCTCAGGGCAAAGGTGGCTACATCTACAATTACAGGGTTTAAGCCCGCCTCATTAACCAGGGCGGTATAGTCGTTAACCAACTCTTTTTTAGCCGCTACCAGGAGTACATCCATACGGCCACGGGTTGATGATGTGGGACTAAGTATTTGGGCGCTGATTTGCACATCTTTGATATCAAAGGGGATAACATCCTCTGCCTCCCACATAATTGATTCATCCAATTCTTGTTCTGATTGGGCAGGCAGGTTCAATTTTTTGATTATTACTGAGTGGCCGGAAATACTGATAGCCACATCTTTGTTTTTAATTTTATTCGTTCTTACTACCTCGACAATGGCGTCCACAATGGTGGAACTGTTCATTAGAGCGCCGTCAACAATTGTATCTGCAGGTAGTTGGACTTCAACTAACTTTACTAGATGTTTGCCTTTCTTGGTCTCTTTTAATTGCACCACTTTAATTGAACTGGAACCGATATCAAGCCCCAGGGTGTTCTTTGCACGTGCCATGGCCAAATCCTAAAAAATATTTTAATGATATTACAAATTTATGTGAGATTATGCTAATTAAAAAATGTTTAAATGTCAAGTATTTTCACTGTTTTGAAAAATAATTAATTTGATAAAAAACGAGCATATTTTTTTTGGGCAATTACCAATAGAGATACACCCAAAGGAAGGTTATAACGTTTTACCAGAGGCAATTCCAAACTGAATAGTTTGTAGAGCAGATAGTTGGCCAATGCCGGCGGCATCAAGTTCAAATCACTTTTTATGTTTTTCAAATCACGGTTGCCGAAGATTTTAGCAAATGTTTTTTTCAGGCTGCGAAAAAGATAGATTGGAGGTAAAAGCAAAGAATTATAATAGGTTAGTTTTTTTAAGGAAAAAAGGTCTGTTTTAAACAAATTTAGCATCATTTTTTTGCTGTATCGCCGGAAATGCATCATGGCCACATCGTGGTGGCTCCAAAGCGATTGAAGGGCAGGGCAATTGAGTAAAAGGAGGCCATCCGGCCTTAAAATCCGGTGGAATTCAGCGATGACCTGAGAATCGTTCTCAATATGTTCCAGCAGATCCAGGGCAATAATCAGATCAAAAGAGTTATTTTTGAATGGCAATTTTGAACTATCAGCCCGGCAAAGTTTTTTGATCCCCCGGCGCTGGCAAAAATCAAGGGCTAAAGGGGAGATGTCTATACCGGTTATATCGCCCAACTCTTGGAAATAATTAAAAGTAATGCCAGTACCGCAACCAGCGTCTAATATTCTCAATTTCTCCGCAGGTTTCATTGCCGGGAGATAGTCTTTTATGGTTTCTTTGACAATAGTGCGCACCCCTTTGTACCACCAGTGATCTCTCTCAACCTTGAACATATTTTCATATTCTTCGTAGTTCATAATTCAAAAACTTTAAACTTTAATTTATAGCGTGGTTCCGGAACGAAAATTCAGTTACAGCATTCTTGATGCAAAACTTATGGGCACAAAGCTAATTGTAACCAACTTTTTCTTAAAATATCTACCAGTTTTTTTTTATCGTCAATGATCCGTTTAATTATTTTCCATTCACTTTTTGGATTAATCTGCAAAATAGCCGGGTCATCAGTGCCAAAGGCCACTGGGATATTGTGGTCTAAAAAAATTCTCCAGGGGTGCTGTTGATAGGAGATACCTAGAAGATACCTGTTGCTGGAAAGGCAGGTGTCAACCCCAATTTGGCGTTGCTTTAATATTTTTAAGAGTTTTTTGCTTTTGGTAATACAAAGGGCGTGAATCAGACGGTGAATGGGCAGATTTTTTAAAACATCCTCCACCAGAGCCGTACCCCTGGTTTCGCCACAGTGGCAAAATATTTTGTAGCCCAGGTCAGCGCCTCTGGCCATTACTTTTTTAAAAGTTTCGGGATGGGCGAAACGTTCGTCACCGCCAATGCTTAATCCCAATACGCCCGCAGCCTGAAAAAGGTGAGGTGTTGCCAAAAGCGGTTTAAAATGTTCGGCCGGGAATTGCCAGGGCAAATCGGCTACCAGGGCCACCCGTGCCGGGGAGATCTCAGTAGTGTTTAATTGGTTATCCAACTCCTCGAACACCTGGAGAGGTTGATGGCCAAATTCTTTCATAAGGGCAAGATTAACGTGCACCTCCGCATATTGGATACCAGCCTGGTTCAAGGCCTCGAGTATCCCTTCCATAATAATTTGATATGATTCTGGCCGAGAAAAATAGGGATAATTCAGGCGTAGCAAGTAGAGAAAATCGTTGAAATCATTTGGCGGATCACCCTTCTCCTGGTATTGAAGTTCATAGTTTTGGAAAAGTTGATAATCTTTCAGCTGATAAAACTGCTTCAATCGTTGGCGGGTTTTAGGATAGATCGCTCCTTCCAGATGACAGTGAGCATCCCATGGAGGATATTGCCGATATTTAGAACTCATCTACGCCCCTTTTATAATAAATTATATCATTTTATCAAAGAAAAATCAATTTGATCTGTTGTATTTTTGATAAAATATGATATAATAACAGAAAATTAGTTGTGTTTATTTTTAATGCCCTGATGATTGGACAGCAATCATGAAATTATGGCGAACGCCCCTGGACCTGGACAAGATAAAACTCCCCAAAGGGACAGTCAAAATTATTGTCGAACGGTGCAAGGGATGTAATTTTTGTATTGAGTTTTGCCCCAGGCAGGTATTGGTAATGTCGGAAAACTTTAACAAAAAAGGGTACCATTATCCGAAAATTATCAAATCGGGGCAGTGTGTAAACTGCAGCCTCTGTGCCGATATCTGCCCCGAGTTCTCCATCTATTCTGAGGAGGAAGAGACATTTTGACCGGTACATTTTTTATGAGCGGCGACATTGCCGTGGCTGAAGGAGGTATTGCTGCTGGTT
>CAZTWC010000158.1:0-8273 GCA_964617105.1 uncultured Myxococcia bacterium | reverse complement strand
ATTCCGCTCACCTTCTTTCTGGGCCGGATATGGTGCACTCTTTGTCCTATCTTTTTTATATCTTCCTTAACCAGAAAGATCTTTTCTCTGAATCGCCCTCTGCCCGATAACTTTCAGGACTACAGCCCAATTATTGCCATGTTGATTTTTCTGTTTATGAGTTCAGTGGATTGGGCGGTTACCTGGGAGATGTCGCCCGATTTGACTTATGCGGTACTGCTTATCTTCTTTTTTTCGGCCATAATCTTACACTCACTGTTCAAGGGGATGATATTTTGCCGGTTTTTGTGTCCCATAGGCGCCGTATTAAAAATGTTTAGTGCGGCCTCTTTCTTTGGACTGGTCTACAACCCGGAAAAATGTCAAAAAATATGCAAAACCGCAGGTTGTTGTGAGCCCTCTCTAAAAGATGAGGGTAAATGTGAGATGTATATCGTCCCCAGGGAGTTGGATTCTGATGATGATTGTAACTTGTGCGCCAAGTGTATCAAGGAGTGCGAGCATGCTTCCCTTTCTGCCAAGCTTCATCTACCCTTTTATAAATTGTGGAGCCGGCCGGTTGGTAATGATGCCATTAAAATATACCTGCCTTTGATTCTATTGGGCGGGTTGGCTTTCTACTATGTCCGTTCCTCTTACTGTTGGATGCAGATCTACATGCAACTGAAATTAGTTCCAGGTTTGGAGCAGGTGGTAACCACCGACCTGTTCAGGTATATATACAACATGTTGCCCGGCATTATTATGTTTATTTTCACTGCCCTATTGGGCCTTAATATCTTTAATGGTAACCACTTCAGTCAAGACAACCAAGGCTATCATCCTGCCAAGCAGTTTGCTGGCGCCTATGTTCCTTTGGCGTTTTTTGCCTTTTTAAATCACCAACTGTTTGCCATCGTGGGCGAATTGAAACGAACCGGATTCATGATGCCACCGTCATTCAGATTTCTCTATAATCCAGACAAGTTTGCCTATATACAATTTGTGGTTGTGGTGGTAGGAATAGTTCTGTCCATCATGGTGCTAATAAAAATATACCATATGCTCACCAATACTCTGGTCAAAATGGCTAACTATATTAAGAGAAATGCGGTGACCCACCTGATGGTAATAAATTTTTTGGGGATACTATTGTTAATCGGCACCATGTTGCCCAAGAATTTTAAGGTTGCGTGATAGGTTATAAATAGTATTGTTCCAGTTCGGAATGACAATTATGGTAATGATAGCGGCGCATCTTTTTTTAATCTTTTGGAGTGAAGAATGAAAGTTGTCGGTAAGATAATTTTGGTTGGTTTTCTTGGTTGTATCTGGGCTCAAATGGTTTGGGCTGGTGATCTGCACGATAAGATCGATGAAGTGGTCAAGAAGGGAAGAGATATTTTCTTCTCCCACTATGTGAGAGGATCGCTTAAAACTCTGAAAACAGGAAAAATGATCGAAAGCCAACTTTACGATTTGGCCCATTTCTTGATTTTCCATCCCCAACTTGGTTTTACCAAAGATGATAAATTGGTTCAGGATGTTGCTAAATACTTTTTGGATACCCGGGAATCAGACGGCACCTGGAAGTGGCATAACGAGGGCTGCCTTTTACCAAAGGTACTGGCCGGACTTTATCTTTCGGGGCAAAGTAAAGAGAGTAAATTTTTTCAAAAGAACATCGAGAGGATCCTTCATCAGAAAGATAAGGAATACCAGGGCCGCGGATGGGGTGAGTGCCAAAGCGCTGCTGTTATTCAGTCCTGGGGACCAAATATCAAGTACGATGTTTGTTCCACCGGCCAGGTAAATCTGGAGAAAACTATGAAGCATCTCTTTCTGTTTGAAACCATTGGCGATAGAAAACCGGTATTAAGCCTTTTTCCCAAGTATTCACTCTTGTCGCATTGGGGCATTGCTCCCAAAAAGGATATGTTTCATATTGAAGACATCTCCTGGGTAGTTTTTACCTATTTTATGAAAAATAAGCAGGAGAGAAAGGTTTATGAAGATATTTTTAAGGCGGGAGTAGTTGAGATTAAGCGGGCTTTCAGGCACTTTGACGATCCGGATCACTATGCCACCGAGTTGAGAGACAACACCTTTATTGTCTGTGATGGCCTGCACGCTTATGCCTTGTTTAATCCAAAATACGATAAACTCATGGATAAGATCACTCATTTTATCCTCCATAGCCAGAAACCTAATGGAAAATGGGACACTATTAACGTAAGTGAGTTCGAAGCCGGTATCCAGGGCGATATTGATGGGTCGGCAACCATTAATTGCATTTTAGCGCTTGAAAAAATAAAAACCCTTGTCCCGGATGATGCGGAATTCAGAAAGCATGATGAGGAGGGGGCAGGCAAGGGGGGCATCTCTCCTATATTATACCTGTTTTTTGCCACTATCATAATTTTAGCCCTGGGCTCTGGGTTCCTGGCTTATCGGGCGTTTAAAAAATAATTATTCGCGAGGCATGGCGGGCCGAAGTCCAGGGGCTTGCGCCCGCAGCATTTCGGCCAGTTTTCATGATGAATCTCAAGTCAATTAAAAACACCATCATCTTCTATTTAGCCAATATTAGTTTACACTTTTTACAATTGGTACCGCTTAAATGTATCTACTCTTTGGCCTGGATTATGGGCACCGTGGCTTACTGGTTGGCAGCTAAAGAGCGCAAGTTAGTATTGCAGCAGATGCAGGAAAGGTTACCCTCTTCCTTTAGCCAGTCCCATATTCAATTTATGACCAGGCAGTGTTTTATCAACCTGGCTATTGGGGCGCTGGAACTGGTTAAGATAGAGGCAATAAAGGAAAATTTAGACCAAAAAATAAAGTTTAAAGCGGGTAGCAGGCAGATTTTGGAGCATGCTTTGGCGCATCAAAAGGGGGTGCTTTTGATCAGCGCTCATTATAGCAACTGGGAACTTCTGGGGATCTTCTTGGCGGCTTGCGGATATCCTCTCAATGCGGTGATGGGTCCCAGTTATGACCCCAGATTTACCAAAATGGTCACCGATTTCCGTAATAACCAGGGGATAAAGACAATTTTAAGAGGGCAAAAGGAAACCCGGGAGAATGTCAAGCGAGTGCTGGCCAGGGGGGAAATTTTGGCATTGCTGATTGACCAGGATACCAGGGTAAAAGGGATTTATGTCGATTTTTTGGGCAAACTAGCCCATACTCCAGTGTCGCCTGCCCAACTGGCCTTAAAGAGCGGCGCCAAAGTGGTAATCGGTTTTATAGAGCGATTATCTGGTGGAGATTATCAGGTTCAGATAAAGCAACTTGATACTATTAAAACCACCAACCTGGAAAATGATTTACAGGAAAACACTCACCTGTACAACCAGGAGATTAGCCAGAAAATAATGGAACAACCCCAGCAATGGGTCTGGATGCACCGCCGTTGGAAGAAGAGACCTCAGGGGAGCGATATTTAAGATATGTGGATAAGTTTTGGACTATTTTTATTTAGCTCAATCTTGGTATTTATGGCCTGGATGGTTATTTTTATCATCTCCTGGCGTCAGATAAAAGGTACTCCCAGTCTGGCTGGCTGGGTAAAAAGTTTTTCTGGCGCTTTGGCCTCTTTGCCCTCATTGGCGCTTATCGTACCAGCCAAAGACGAGATCCAAAATATCCAAAAGTGCCTGTTTTCGTTGCTAAAACAGGATTACCCCCAATTGCGGCTGGTAGTAGCGGAAGACAACTCATCAGATGGCACTTTTGAGGAAGTGGCTGAAATTTTTAACCATTTTTCAGGCGCTGGTAGTTCAAAGGTTATAAATCCTCAGTTGCTCAAAGTTCCTTCTTTACCACCGGGCTGGTTTGGTAAAAGCCACGCCTTGCATTGGGCAGTGAAGCAAATTGAGTTTAAAGGGGAATGGTTACTGTTTGTGGATGCTGATACCCGGCTGGCTCCCCAACTGGTTTCCATGGCGGTTTCATACGCTCAGACCAATAACCTGGACATGCTCTCTCTGTATCCGCAGTTTTTGGGGGGCAGTTTTTGGGAGAGGCTGTTGCAGCCTTCCATTGGAGCGCTAATCGCATCTTTACATCCTCCTGAGCTGGTCAACCGGGAACAGAACCTTAATGCTTTTGCCAATGGGCAATTTATATTGATTAGGCGGCAGGTTTACCAGTTAATGGGGGGGCATGAGGCGGTTCGCACCATGGTACTGGAGGATGTTGAATTAGCTCGATTAACCAGGCAAAAAGGGTTTAAGGTGGCTATCATCTCTGGAATTGAGATGCTAAAAACCAGAATGTATAGAAACCTGGGAGAGATTATATCCGGTTGGCAGAAAAATATGTTTGCTTTGATGGGACACTCCTGGCTCAGGACTCTGTTGACGGTATTTTTCCAGTTGTTTATGAGTTTTTCTCCGCTGGTTCTACTGGTTACTGGTTTGGTAGGTACAGTTCTGAACCAGGGGTTTTTATGGTTGTTGACTGGATTGGCGGTTTATCTTACCGGGCTCATTTGTCAAACTCTTCTGCGGGCAAAGGGCAAGGCCTATCCGCGATACGCTTCTCTGGCTCCCCTGTCAGCCCTGTTTACATCCTATATCGTCATTAGTTCCGCCTTAATTTGCGCCATGGGTATAGGGGTTAGTTGGAAGGGGAGAAGATATTGAAAATATTGGTGATCCGTCTAAGTTCCCTGGGCGATGTTTTATTGACCACCCCGATGTTATCAACTCTTCACCGCCTTTATCCCGATGTTGAAATTGATTTTGTCATATTTTCCCAGTATGCTGGATTGCTGGATAACAATCCTTTGGTGCAAAGGGTTTTACCTATATCTAGAGGCTGGAATTTTGGCGGTCAATTGGCTTCATACATTCATAATAAATATGATTTGGTTTTTGACTTGCAGGGTAAAATTAAGTCATTCTTGATATCTCATATAGTAAGCAGCCCCAGCCGGTATACCTATAAAAAACGGAACTGGCGGCAATTGTTCAAATCTATCCAGCAAGAGAAGCCGATAATATGTTTTCCTCATGCGGCCTATGATTATCATAAGGTGATACCGGTAGAGCAGATCTCTGTTTCCATGGAGGTTACTTATAGATTAAAGAAATCAGAAAAGGAATGGGCGGCAAAATGGTTTAACAAACAGGTAAAAAGGCAAGAGGACAAAACCGGACTTGCAGCAAAATCTGGCGGCAAAAACAGGGGAGATAATGAGACAGCCGGGGCAGATAGCAAAAGGAGCGAGAAGGTAGTGGCGCTCTGTATGGGCGGTTTACATCCGGTCAAAAAGTGGTCTTTTGACAATTGGCGGCAGTTGATAGAATTATTGTCTCAAAAGGGCGGCATCAAGATTTTGCTGGTGGGTGGATCAGAATCAGCAGCAGAGGCGGCCAAGTTGACCAGCGATTGGCCGGGTATTGTCATTGGTGATACCTGTAATCTGGGAATCAGAGAGATGGGAGCGCTTTTAGCGCGTTGCCGGGTGGCAGTGGGGCATGACACTGGCGCTATCCACCTGGCGGCTGCCCTGGGGTTGAAAGTGATATCTCTTTTTGGACCCACTCCTATTTGCCGTTGGGCTCCATTGACGGCTAAAAGGAAGATTATTAGTACGAATTTTACTTGCAGCCCCTGCTCCAATTATGGTGAAATTCCCTGTAAATATCCCAATTTCCATTTGACACCTGGGTCGCTCGAGGCGCCGTGCATGGCGGCTATAGATAGTAAAAAGATTTATGATTATATTATAAACTTTTTGAATTGATAACTAGAAGTGCTATAAATGCTTAATTTTTGGTTAGAAAAAATATTTTATCAGAAGTGGGGATGGCTGCATTTTCTCCTGCTGTGGCCGCTTTTGCCCCTCTCACTTGTCATGCGTGTATATATGAAATTGCGGCGCCAACACCTGACTGCCAAATGCTATAACATCTCCTGCCGAGAAAAAAATAGTGCAAATGATAATCAGGTCGTCAGTAATAAGAGACAAAGACAGGTTATTTCGGTAGGCAGCCTGGTGGTGGGAGGAGCAGGTAAATCACCGGTGAGTTTATATTTGGCCGAAAGGCTTTTAAGCCAGGGGCAGCAGGTTTATATTCTCTTTAGAGGGTATCGCGCTTTTCCTTTGCCGAAAATTGCTAAAAGATGGCAGGCCAGGATTATAACCACCAAAGAGTTGGACGATAAAATCTGTGACGAAGCTTTGCAGGCGCTGATGTTATTGCCTGAAGTAAAGGTAGGTATAGGCCGGAATCGGACGGTTTTGTTGGAACAGATCTATTCTAAAAATCAGAATTCAGATAGGGTGGTGGTGATCCTGGATGATGGCTTCCAGACTCTAAAAGTAAAAAGAGTAGCAGATCTGGTGGTATTCAATACCAGGCAAAAACTGGGCAATGGGTTTTGTCTGCCAGCCGGCCCCATGCGCGAAGGGTTGGAGGCCCTTAACGCCGCCCAAATTCTATGGTTTAACCAGCCCAGCCAACAGCAAGCTCTAAGCGCCTCTTTTATGGATCAAATTGCCCCCTATGCCGATCCCCAAAGCATCCTGGTGCAGAGCCGTTTTGTGGTCCAGGGATTTTGGTTTTGGCAGGAAGAGCGGCTGCTATCTCTGGAGGCTCTTAAAGGCAAAAGGGTGTTTGGCTGGGCTGGCTGCGCCCATCCCCAAAATGTGAAATCGCTATTATTGGAGTGTGGAGCCAGGGTGATTGGGTTTAACGGATTTCCTGACCACTATTACTTTAATAGTAGTCAGATAGTTGATATGGCGCTAAAGGCTAAAAATAACCGCTGTGATTATATGGTTACCACAGATAAAGATATAGCCAGATTATGGCACCTGGTAGAAGGGTTAGAGATGCCGTTATTAAGCTTGCGGCTGAAGATTGAGATTTTCTCGGGACAGCACCCTTTGGATGATTGGTTGAGGCATTATGGAGTTGGCCCTGGGTGTGAAGGTTAATATGCTGGATTTATTAATCTATAATACGTTAGTATTGATGGAAAAGGCGGTTTGCCTTTTGCCGGAGAGGATCGCCCAAAAATTTGCCAGTTTTTTAGGATATATTTGGTATTATGTGATACCCATAAGAAAAAAGGTGGCTTTGCAGAATCTGCAACTAGCCTATGGTGATCAACTCTCTCCAAGAGAAAAGCGCCAAATTGTGGCTGGAATGATGATCAATATTTGTAAAAGCCTGGTTGAATTTTTTCGGGTAAATTTATACAATGCCAACAGTATTCAGGTGGAGGGAGAGGAGAATTATCAAAAAGCCAAACAGAGTAAAAAGGGGATAATTGTAGTTTCCTGCCATTTGGGCAATTTTGATTTAGGCGTCTGCCTGTGGGCTTCTCTACGGGGAGATTTGGCAATTGTCACCAAGTTTTTAGGAGTTAAAGGGGTAAACCGGTACTGGCAGGAGCGAAGAAGTAGATATGGAGTTACCCTGATTCCGCCTAAAAACTCGGCCAGCCAAATTAAAGCGGCGTTGAAAGGGGGGGGAATCGTGGCTATGATGCTGGATCAGCACACTCCCAGAAATGCCCTGACGGTAAATTTTTTTGGTCATAAAGCTGCCACCACCAAGGCACCGGTGATTTTCAGCGAATGGAGCGGCGCCCCCATATTGCCGGTATTTGTCACCAGGATAGAGGACGGGCATCAGAAAATAGAGATATTGCCTCCCATCTACTTTGAACCGGGAGAAAAAAGCCGTAACCAGGCGACTAAGGATATGGTGGCCAGGCTGAACCTTTTGGTGGAGGATAAAATTCGGGAAACCCCCCAGCAATGGTTCTGGTTGCATCGCCGGTGGAAAATTAGTTATAAGTATTAAACCTAATAATTTTGCCGTTTTGTAAATGGTTAATGTTCAGATAAGAACTTGGGCTACTCCAGCCTTATGGGAGAAAAATTTTATGGATCAAAAAGAATGTCAGGAACTGTTGGCCGGCATCGACAAGTACCAGGGTAAACGAATAGTGGTGGTTGGGGACCTGTTGGTGGATGAATATCTCTATGGGGTAACCTCAAGAATATCTCGGGAGGCGCCGGTATTAATAGTCAAATATCTTAGTTCCGAATTTAAACCGGGCGGTGCTGCTAACGCCATCGCCAACCTGGCTACTCTGGGAGCCAAGGTTAGCGCCTGCGGCGTTGTGGGTGATGACCAGGCGGGTCAAAAATTATTAGAGATGCTGTCGGAACGGGGCGCCGATGTGAGTGGAGTGGTGGTGGCTGATGATTATCCAACCGTGACCAAGACCAGGATCATGGCTGGCAGTGAAACCACCCGCAAACAGCA
>CAZTWC010000157.1:3270-8301 GCA_964617105.1 uncultured Myxococcia bacterium | reverse complement strand
TGTGGCGGTGGTGAATAATCAGGTGATCACCTGGCAAGAGATGGAAATTGCCGCCTATTATGTGCTAGCCCAACGGCTGGGTGAAAAAGCCCTGCACCTGAAAATTGACAAAAAATTTCAAACATCGGTGCTGGAATTTTTAATCAATCAAAAAATCATCCTGGCTGAAGCGGAAAAGATGAATATTATCTCGGTTGGTCAACCGGAGGTTGAAAAAGAGACTAAAATATTTAAAAAAAAATTTTCCTCTGAGCAGGGATACCAATTTTTTCTGGACCGATTAGGTATCGACCAAGAAGATATTAAAAATATTATCTTGCGGAGTATGTGGACCGAAAAGTATATCTCCAACAAGGTGAAACTGATGATCCAGATCAGAGATGAGGAGATAGGGATCTATTTTGAACAAAACCGGAAACGCTTCAAGGAGAAAACCCTTGAGCAGGTTAAAACAGAAATAAAGCGAGAACTCTTTAATAAAAAATTTTCCCTTATGTTATCCCGGTGGATAAAGTCTCTTCATCTAAAAAATGATATCCGGACAATGCCGGAATAGGTACCGGATAGGAACTATAATTATCATCAGAAAGGAGATATTAGAGGTGCGGCAAACAAATCTCAGAGACAAAATAACCTGGGAGATACTTCTGATCCTACTCTTGCTCAACACCTCTGGGTTTAACTGCTCTGATCTTCATAATCAAACTAAAGAGGTTGAAAATCTGGCAATCGTGGCAAAAAAAATATTCTATAAACACCGCCACTTCTCAACCCAAGAGGCTGATATCTACCTGGGAGTTACCCCCTGGGCCAGTAATGATAAAATGGTAGAGATGTACAGGCCGTTTTCACAGTACCTCTCTGAAAAAATGGGGAAAAATATTGATCTGTGCATTTCGCCAACCTATGACCAACTGCAGGATGACCTGGCGGACGGCAGTATAGATCTGGCCATTTTTTCGCCGGCAGCCTTTGCCAAGGCCATAGTTGAGATAAAAAATTCCCTGATATATTTGGCCTCTTATATAAAAAAAGGAAAAGGCTACTATCATGGCTATATTATTGTCAGAAAAGATTCTCCCTATAAATCGTTCTCAGATTTAGAAAAGAAATATTTTGCTTTTGTCAGCCAGGGGTCTGCTTCTGGGTACAAATTTCCCATGGCTCTTTTTCTAAAGCAAAAAATTAACCCCTATAAATATTTTAAATCGGTTAAATTTTCCGGCAGTCACTCCAAAGTTATCCGAGAGGTAAAAACCGGAGTTGTCGATGCCGGCGCCACCTGGGAAGGCGCCTATGAGTCGGCGGTCCGGGAATATGGCGATATTTTTAGAATCATTAAAAAGACCGATAAAATCCCTTTTGACGGTTTTGCCGCCTCTAAAAAGAGCAAAAAGATTAACCCGGAATTTATTAAAAAATTCATTAAACTGCTCAGCCATATCACCATCGAAACTAAAACCGAAAAAGGTCAACCCGTATTCAATGTGGATAAAGGATTGCCCTATACTGGTTTTGTTTCTCATGATCTATCTTTTTATAATGTAATAATTGAAACCCAAAAACTTATCAATGAATTTGAACAAAGTAATAGAAACAATTAATGAAAAAATTATCATTAAAAACCAAGATCAACCTGATTATCATTATCTCTCTAGGGCCGATTTTAGTAGTTTCTCTCCTGTCAATGCTGATTTTTTATCTCAGGTTGCAGGCTAATATCGAGCGGCAAATTACCACTCAGGGACACAGTGTAATCAACACCATTGAACAATACCGAAAGCAATCATATATATACAGTAAAATGATCGCCAATATGCCTGCTGTTCAACGGGGAGTCCAATTTTTAGCCAAAGAGGAGGAGATGGAAAAATATTTGGCCCCGTTGATTGACAATTTTGGGGTTGATTCGGTTACTATTCATAAAAAATCGGGAACTAATATAATTATCAAGGCTGCTCCCCATAACTTTAGCCTGGTCAATCAGGTTGACAATGATAATATTCTGGTTAAAAACGCTCTGTTAGAAGGTATTGAGAGCGGTGACATAGTTTTGACCCAGGATAATACCGGCAAATACGTAGAGTTGAAGTCCACGGTGCCGGTCTTTGGTTATACCAATAAAATCAGGATATTCGGTTCATGCTCGGTGGGTTACAAACTAACCGACAAATTTGCTAAAAAGATCAAAAAACTAAGTGGTACCAATATTATTGTCGCCAATAAACAAAAAATAATCGCCTCTAGTTTCGATAAAAAAATAATTGAAAATCCCAACAATATTTTCAATTTTAATGAAAAAGTCCAACAGGTCAATATTGATGGAAAAAATCTGGACACCCGTGTTATTCCGGTTAAGTTTTCCTCAGAAAATCGCTTAGAAAATTTAGCCTTTTGGGTGGTTACTGACAATACCGATATCAGGAGCACCATAAAATGGACCCTGTGGGGGATCATTTTGTTTTCTATCTTAATAATTATTATTGCCTTAACCATCTCAGTTACTATTGGCGCTAATATCTTAAAAGCAATGGGTTCATTGCTTAGAGGAACCGAATTTATTGCTAAAAAAGATTTTTCCCATCAAATCAAAGTGACCACCGGCGATGAATTAGAAAAACTGGCAGATACGTTTAACGATATGACCAAACAATTGAAAATAAGTTATCAGGAATTGGAGACCGCCAATAAAACTTTGGTCAAAATTAACCAAATAAACCGAAAACTCAGTTCTATTTTGGACCGGAATGAACTAATAAATTTCGGCCTTACCCAGGCGACCCAACTGATTAACGCCCGACGGGGATCGGTAATGCTGCTGGACAGTGAAAATAATCTGGTGGTTTGCGCAGCCGTTGGTTGGGATTATAAAAAGACGAAGTTAAATAAATTTAAACTGGGCAGCGTCGGGATTGCCAGTCAGGTTTTTAGTAAGAGCGAAGCGATTATTATAAACGATATAAATACCAATTCATTATTTGAGAAATTCAGCCAAAAAATCTGGGAAGGTTCAAACAGTTTACTTTGCGTGCCCTTAAAAGAAGAAGAAAACATAATCGGAGTCATCAACATTAACGACAAATTTAACTCCCTGGATTTCAACCACAACGACACTGAAATTCTAAAGAGTATCGCCAGTCAGATGGTTCTCTCGTTTGATAATATTGAAAAAATGCGTTTAAAAAGCGAGATGGCCACAGCCAAAGCGGTGCAAAATACTCTTTTACCGCAAAAACTCCCCTCAGCAGAGGCAGTTGATGTGACCGGTTTTTTTACTCCAGCCTCAGAATGTGGCGGTGACTGGTGGGGTTACTTTGAGCGGGAAGACAACTTGTATCTCCTGGTTGGAGATGTTACCGGTCATGGAGTTTCTTCTGCATTAATTACCGCAACCGCCCGGGCTTGCTGCGAAACTATCAATTTACTGCAAAAGGATTTGCCGGCCGAACTTTTAAACCCCGCTTCAATACTGCAAATTATGAATAAAATTATCTATTCCACAGCCCAGGAACAATTCTATATGACCGTTTTTGCCTCTTCCATCAATAAAAAAACCCGGGAAATAATCTTTTCCAATGCGGGCCACAATTGTCCTTTTATTTATAGGACCGATCTAGAAAAAAAGAATAAACGGGGAAGGTTTCATCAGATTTCCAGTTTAGCGTCCCGGGGCCCCAGACTGGGTTTTCAGAAAAATAATGTATATGAAAACCAAAAAAGCCAACTCGATTCCGGGGATATAATTCTGTGGTACACCGATGGGCTGATAGAATGCCGCAACCCAGAGGACCAAGAATATGGAAAAAATAATTTACTTCAATCTATGATAGAAAAAACAGATGACTCCAGCCAGGAAATTGTTAAAAACATTGTTGATAAAGCTTTTAATTTTTATGGTGACAAAGAGATAGAAGATGATATCACAGTGGTGGTTGGTAAAATTAAATAACTTCTATCCGGGAATTACCCCTGTCGCAAAAATTTGGATGTGCTCACAAATAACTGTGTTGCAGAACCCAAAATAAAACAAAAAAATTAAACACCATGAAATCATTACCATATATTTCTGACTTTGAGCAAGGTCCTATAAGACCACCAAACGAGGCTAAAAGCCTGCTTTTACGTATTAGCAGAAATTGTCCCTGGAATAGATGTTTGTTTTGTCCTGTATATAAGGACAGTAAATTTAGTTTAAGATCGGTTAAGGAAATTAAAGCAGATATTGAGGCTGCTCGTGATATCACAGACAATATAATAAATTTTTCTATGAAAAATGGCACAGGGAGGATTGATAAGACTGTAATCTCCCATATTGTTAATCAATTTGGACATCACAGCAGTTATTATAGTGTGGCTGCAAAGGCATTAAAAGTATCATCAAAAGCGATCATATAATGAACCTACTAGAAAATGTTAGCGGTCAATTGCCTGGTGACAAGTATAAAATGCTCAAGGA
This sequence comes from uncultured Myxococcia bacterium, assembly GCA_964617105.1. Classification (GTDB taxonomy): domain Bacteria; phylum CAZTWC01; class CAZTWC01; order CAZTWC01; family CAZTWC01; genus CAZTWC01. The sequence continues at coordinate 3,845 of CAZTWC010000157.1, read as the reverse complement.
AATTGACAGTTATCTCAACTTAACCGAAAGGAAAAAACTCATTTATCAATTTGGCCGTCTAAAAGGTTATTATCGTTGTATTGATGATCTTAAGGACGATTACACCTATAATGAATTATCTAATTTTCTTGCTGGATTACAGATAACCGATCGAGATGTAGCTAAAAAGTATATTGACCAATTAATTAATGGCATGCTGTAATTGGTCAAAATTGTGAAGGGAGGACATCCCCTGGAAAAGAGGCTATCTCCTGCTTGGTCCGCCGGGAAACGGAAAGACCACTCTTATTCGGGCAGTAAAAGACTTCTATAACTTACAGTACAAGCCCATCAAAGATTGTTTTGACGATTACGGGAACCCAGATTTTTCCGATCACTATCATCCCGATTGTGCAGACATTATTGCCTATCCCGACTCTATCACACCTCTCCTTGTGGTTATGGAAGACATCGACAAAACCGTTGCCTTTCAGGCCGGCTCTTCCAGCCATCAGGACGCGGCCATGGAACAGCCCTCCATGCATTATATAAAATTTTGACTATCCAGACAACTAAGAGCGATACCTGCAAAAACC